>HF990817.1:33472-35851 GCA_000436255.1 Clostridium sp. CAG:1193
CAAATTTAATATATAGCGGTCAAAAACTAATAATTAAATAAAAATAAGCATCTATTTTTAAAATAGGTGCTTATTTTTTATGAATATTTAAAAATTCTTCATAAGTAGTCATTTTATCAATATATTTTCCGTCACTTTTAAATTCTATTATTCTATTTGCAGTTGTCTGCATAAATTCATGGTCATGTGTTTTAAATAAAACTACTCCTTTAAAATTTATTAATGCATTATTTAAACTAGTTATAGCTTCTACATCCAAGTGATTTGTAGGTTCATCTAGTATTAAAACATTTGCACCACTTAACATCATACGTGATAACATACATCTTACTTTCTCACCACCAGAAAGCACATTTACTTTCTTTAATGATTCTTCACCGCTAAATAACATTCTACCTAAAAATCCTCTTACATACTCTTCTTCTTTTACTTTAGAATAATCTCTTAACCATTCAACTAAATTTTTATTCTCAGTAAAATATTTATCATGATTCTTAGGAAAATATGCAATTGTTACACTACTACCCCATTTTACTTCTCCGCTTGTAGGTTCTTCTTCTAAAGAAAGTACTTTAAATAATGCCGTTATAGTTATCTCATCTCCTAAAAATGCTATTTTATCAGTATTATTTACATTTAAATTTAAATTTTTAATAACCTCTTTACCATCTACATTTATACATAAATTTTTTGTAGTAAGTACATCTTTCCCAAGAACTTTATCTTCTTTAAAATTAATATAAGGATATTTTCTACTAGATGCTTTTATATCTTCTAAAACAATTTTATCAAGCAATTTCTTTCTTGATGTTGCTTGCTTACTCTTAGATGCATTCGCACTAAATCTTGCAATAAAGTCTTGTAACTCTTTAATTCTTTCTTCTTTCTTTTTATTTGAATCTCTCATTTGTTTTTGTATTAATTCACTAGATTTATACCAAAAATCATAATTACCTACAAATAATGTTATCTTTTCATAATCTATATCTACTATATGAGTACATACTTTATTTAAAAAATGTCTATCATGACTTACTACTAATACCGTATTTGGAAAATCTATTAAAAACTCTTCTAACCATATTTTAGCATCTATATCAAGACCATTAGTAGGTTCATCCAATAAAAGTATATCAGGATTTCCAAATAATGCTTGTGCAAGTAAAACCTTAACTTTATCTTTATCTACTAACTCACCCATTAATTTTTCATGTAAACTAGTATCTATACCAAGACCACTTAATAATATAGCTGCATCACTTTCTGCTTGCCATCCGTTAAGATCTAAAAACTCACTTTCAAGTTCACCTAATCTTATACCATCTTTATCAGTAAAATTAGTCTTATTATATAATTCGTTTTTTTCTTTCATAATATCATATAACTTAGTATTACCCATTATAACCACATCAAGAACTCTAATATCATTATATAAGTTATGATCTTGTTTTAATACAGATATTCTTTCTCCTTTATTAGTAGTAATATCACCAGTAGTAGTATCTATCTCTTTACTAAGTAATTTTAAAAAAGTAGATTTACCCGCTCCATTCGCACCGATTATTCCATAACAATTTCCTTCAGTGAATTTCATATTAACATTTTCAAATAATGTTCTTTTACCAAATCTTAATGATACATTATTAACAGATATCATATAATCACCTCACACAAGGTTAAGTATATAAGAAAAGATGAGAAATGTAAACTATTTCTCACCTATATATTTTATTACTTCTTCTTTATCACTAAGATGATATTTAATTCCTTTAATTATTTGATAATCTTCATGCCCTTTACCAAGTATAAATAGCATATCACACTTATCTAATAAATCAATACCACGTCTTATTGCAGATTTTCTATCTAATATAACCTCATAATTATCTTTATTTAATGAATGAATCATATCATTTATAATATCACTAGGTTCTTCGTCCCTTGGATTATCATTAGTAAATATTACATAATCGCTTAACATTGTACTAACTAAAGCCATATCTTTTCTTTTAGATTTGTCCCTATTACCGCCACATCCTACTACTACATATATTTTACCCCTTTTTATTTCATTACCAGAATTTAATACTTTTTCTATCGCATCAGTTGTATGTGCATAATCAATAACAATTATATTCTTTTTATATTTTACTATTTCCATTCTTCCACTAGGAAGATTTACTTTACTTAAAAGTTTAATTATCCTATTTAATTTATAACCCATTTGCTTTAATATAATTAAACTAATTACTGAATTATAAATATTGTATTTACCAGGCATATTAATTCTTACTTTATATTTTTTATTATTTAATCTTAATATATATATAGTTTTATCCATATATAATTTATAATCCTCTATATTATAATCTGCATCAT
>HF990817.1:35874-38674 GCA_000436255.1 Clostridium sp. CAG:1193
TCTGCATCATTCATTCCATATGTAATCGTATTATTAAATATAAAATTACTACTATACTCATCATCAACATTAGAAATAGATACTCCATTACTTTTTAATTTAGTAAACAATTTCTTTTTAGTATTCATATAATTTTCCATTGTTTTATGTAAAAGCAAATGATCAGCAGTTAAATTTGTAAATACCACATAATCATATTTAAAATCTTTTACCCTATCCATATAAAGTGCATGACTAGATACTTCCATTACTATTACTTTTACATCAACACTTTTACACTTTAAAAACATATCATATAAATCGAGTAATTCTGGCGTAGTATTATCTAAATCACATACTTTAGAATCTATGTAAAAACCAATTGTTCCTATATAAGCACATTTAACATTAAGAAGTTTTAACATTTCATATAGCAAATAACAAGAAGTAGTCTTACCATTCGTACCAGTTATTCCTATTAGTGTTATATCTTTTATCTTATCATAATAATGTGTATAAAGATAATTATTTAAATATTCTTTAGTATTTGATACTTTAACATAAGGAATACTATAAGTACCATACTCACATATTATACTTGATGCGCCATTTTTAATTGCCTCATCTATAAATTGATGTCCATCATATGTATTTCCTTTAATTGCTATAAACACATCATTAGGTTTTACTTTTTTAGAATTTACTTTTATATTCATATTTATCACATTATAATATATGAAACAATTTTAACAATGTTTATTCTTACAAGAAAAAAATCAATATTTTCATACTGATTTTATAATACAAATAACAACTTATTTATTTTTTTTCTTCTTTTCAATTACTTTTACTTCTTTACTACTATTATCTTTATTTAATAATTTATTTGCTAATAAGATTACAAATATCCATAAGAATGAAACAATTAAATTTTGAATAACAACCATTGTATCATTTACTTTTAATATTAAATTAATTATTAACTCAATAACACTTGAACTATAATTAGTAAGTAAGTAAATTATTATAAAATTTGTAACATTTTCTCTTGTACTTTTTTCACTAGTTAATATTTCATGTTTATCTACATACCAATATGAGTATATATATACTGGCACATAAGATAATAATATTGTAAGTAATGCATATAATGAGAACTTCTTATTTATAATATACTCAACAATTACATTTGATATCATAAGTACAGAGCTTAACATTAATAATACAAATAAAAGATTAAATACTTGTCTACTTATAGTATATTCATCTTTATATAAATTTATTTTTTTATTTAATATTAATAATGTTAATCCCGAAAATATTACATAACATATCATAAGTATTTCGTCTTTCCAATAGTCATTTATTGTATATCCTTCTATAACTGTAACATTACCACTTATTAATTGAGGCAACATTGACAAGCATGATATAAGCGCTAAAACAAATATTGCAATTAATAATCCATTAGAAAACTTTGCTACTTTACTTTTATTTTTAAACATTTTATCACTTTCCTTTAAACTAATTATAATTAATTTAGTATATTTAATCAAGAAAAAAAGTAGATTTCTCTACTATTTATAACTTAATATATTAATTATTTATATCCTTTTTCTACATATTCATCGAATAATTCTTTAAATCTTTGATAATGCACTACTTCTCTTTGTCTTAAAAATGAAAGCGGCGCTAAAACATCTTTATCATTTGTAAGATTTATTAAATTTTCATATGTTGCTCTTGCTTTTTGTTCTGCTGCCATATCTTCTGCTAGATCTGCAAGAGGATCTCCTGTTACTGCAAAATAAGCTGCTGTAAAAGGTATCCCATTTGAATCTGTTGGATATACTCCTTTGCCATGTTCCGTATAAGTACTATCAAGCCCTGCATTAATTAATTCTTCTACACTTGCATCTTTAGTAAGCTGATAAACCATTGTAGCAATCATTTCAGCATGGGCTAGTTCTTCTGTACCTATATCTGTAAGTAATGCTTTACCTTTATTATCTGGCATTCCAAATCTTTGAGTCAAATATCTCATTGCAGCAGCTATTTCACCATTCGCACCACCAAGTTGTGTTATTATGTTCTTAGCCATTTTTAAATCTTTATTTTTAATATCAACCGGAAACTGCAATTTCTTTTGATATGCCCACATATTATACTCCCTCCCAAGGCCATGGACTTTCTACCCAAGCCCAAGGTACTTCTTTTAATTCATTAAAAGATAGATTAAGCGGTTCATACTTTCTGTTATATTCAGTAATTAACTCATCAGTTTTATCATTATACTTATTATATAAATCTATCTTATCTTTATCATTTGGAAAATTATCTAAATACAAATTAAGTTCATGTGCATAAAAACCATTTTCCATTATTTCAATAAGCTTTTTTTGCCTATCGTTTTTAGGTACAAAATTATAAGTCTGTTTTTGATAAGGCCAATATAAGTTTTTAAATATATTTCCTTTTTTAAATCCTTCAGTTACACCTGTTAAATCATTTTGTATATTCATATCTTTATTTATATTAGTAATATCATTAACATTATAATAATTTTGATAATATAAATCATTTATATCGTTCATAATTCCTCCCATAACATACTATGACATAGTAAAATTGTGGAATGGGTAAAAGTACATGTTTTTAGGTTTTTTACACATTTTTTTATATTTTTGTGTATAAATCTTGACATATTGCATAAAATAAGTATAATTAATATTGCTTACTTCATGCAGGTGTAGTTTAATGGTAGAACTTCAGCCTTCCAAGCTGACCACGTGGGTTCGATTCCCATCATCCGCTCCATTGA
>HF990818.1:0-7737 GCA_000436255.1 Clostridium sp. CAG:1193
TATTTACAATAGGAGCTATAATTCCACTTGTTATAAAAAGGGGGTATAAAAAATGAATGTTAAAACTATAAAGGTAGGATTTTTAGAAACAAATTGTTATATTATAGAAGAATGTAATAAATGCTTAGTAATAGATCCAGGTGATGAAGCGGATAAAATTCTAAAAAATATTAAATATAAAGTAGTAGGTATATTAGTAACTCATCATCATTTTGATCATATAGGATCTCTTGTCGCTCTTTCAAATAAAACAAACGCAAAAATATACGATTCAAAGAATTTAAAAGAGGGTAAAAGCAACATAGATATATTTGATTTTGAGGTTATATGTACCCCTGGGCATACAAGTGACTCTTTGTCATATTATTTTTACAAAGAAAATATAATGTTTACTGGAGACTTTATATTCGCTGGATCAATAGGAAGAACTGATTTAGGTGGAAATAGTAATGATATGAAAAACAGTATCAACAAAATAAAAAAATATAGTGATAATATAAAAATATATCCAGGTCATGGAGATACAACTTCTCTTATTGATGAAAAAGCAAATAATGTATATTTTAATGTGTAAAATAAGCATTTAAAATATATATTTTCTTTATGTATTATTATATAATTAAATAAGGAGGATTTTATGAGAGATATAGGAACAGTTGTACGTGGAATAAGAACGGGTGTAATTAAAGAAAATGATAATCTTGTTGACATAGTATGTAATTCATTAATACGCGCAAGTAAAAGTGAGAATTTTGAATTCGAAGATAAGGATATAGTTGCAGTAACAGAAGCAGTAGTAGGAATAAGTGAAGGTAATTTTGCTACACTTGATGATATATCTTTAGATATAAAAAATAAACTTAATAATAGTAAACATATAGGGATAGTGTTTCCAATACTAAGCAGAAATAGATTTGCGGTTCTTTTAAGTGCAATGGCAAAAAGTACAGGTAAAATAACTTTATTGTTAAGTTATCCATCTGATGAAGTAGGGAATGATATTCTTTATAAAGAAGATTTAGAAAAATATAATGTAAATCCATATAGTGATATTATTACTCTAGATGAATATATGAATAAATTTCATAATTTTATTCATCCATTTACAGGTGTTAATATGGTTGATGTATATAAAGAATTAATAGAAAAAGAAGGATGTAAAGCTAATATTGTATTAAGTAATAATCCTATAGATATATTAAAATATACTAACGATGTAATTGTTTGTGATATTCATACAAGATTTGAAACTAAGAAAAAATTAGATAAGTATAATGCTAATATACTAATGATGAGTGAAATTTTAAATAAAAGTGTTAATAATTCTGGCTATAACGAAAAGTATGGTCTTTTAGGAAGTAATAGAGCTACTGAAAATAGGGTAAAGTTATTTCCTAGAACTTGTGATGAATTTGTGTATAGAGTTCAAGAAAAAATGTATGAATTAACTGGTAAAAAGTTAGAAGTAATGGTATATGGAGATGGAGCATTTAAAGATCCTGTGGGTAAGATATGGGAACTTGCAGATCCTGTAGTTGCGCCAGCTTATACAAAAGGATTAGAAGGCAGTCCAAATGAATTAAAATTAAAATATTTATCAGAGAATAAATTTAAAAATTTATCTGGTGAAGAATTAAATGAAGCAATGAGAAAAGAAATAAAAAATAAAGATAAAGATTTAAGAGGTAAAATGTCTTCACAAGGAACTACTCCAAGAAGATATACTGATTTAATAGGTTCTTTATGTGATTTAACTAGTGGAAGTGGGGATAAAGGAACTCCAGTAGTTTTAGTACAAAGATATTTTACTAATTATTCAGAGTANNNTACTAATTATTCAGAGTAGGTGGTTTTATGGAAAGGATAATAATGCATATTGATGTCAATAATGCATTTTTATCTTGGACAGCTGTTGATTTGTTAAATAAAGGTTATAAAGTTGACATAAGAAAAGAAGTGTCTGTTATTGGTGGAGATGAAACTAAAAGAAGAGGCATTGTTCTTGCAAAAAGTATTCCTGCAAAAAAAGAAGGAATACAAACTGCAGAAACTCTTTATATTGCAAGAAAAAAGTGTCCAAGATTAAAAATATATTCACCAAATTATGAGCTATATAAAACCATGTCTAATAACCTTTTTTCATATTTAAAAAAATATACTTCTGATATAGAAATTGTATCTATTGATGAGTGCTTCTTAGACTATGGTAAGGTTAAAAGAATTTATGGAGATGAAATAAAGTTTGCATATAAAATTAAAAATGAAATATATAATCTTTATGGTTTTACAGTTAATATAGGTATAGCAAATAATAAATTGTGTGCAAAAATGGCATCTGATTTTACTAAACCAAATAAAGTGCATACGCTATTTAGTAATGAAATAAAAGAAAAAATGTGGCCTCTTTATATAGGGGATTTGTATGGAATAGGTAAAAAGAGTGCAGAAAAATTAGTAAAAATTGGAATCTGTAAAATAGAAGATTTAGCACTATCTACTAAAGAAAAATTATACCCTTATTTCAAAAACCAATCTTCATATATGATAAATATAGCAAATGGTATAGATGATAGTGAGGTAATAAGTGAAATATCTAATCCAAAATGTATAAGTGAAACCTATACCCTACTATATGATTATGATGATATAAATGAAATAAATAAAGAATTAAAAAGAATTACTGAATCTATAACAAATGATTTAAAGAAAACAAAAAGATATACATCAGTTATAGCGGTAATAATAAAGGATAAATATTTTAAAATCAATACCCATCAATTAAAACTTAAAAATGCAACTGATAATAAAGATGAAATATATGAAGTAGTAAAAAAACTATTTAAAGAGTCTTGGGATGAAACACCAGTAAGATTAATTGGTGTTAGATTAGATTCATTATCAAATAGCAATGATTATCAAATATCGTTATTTGAAAACATAGAAGAAAAGGTTAAAGATGAAAAAATTAATAAAACTATAGGCGAATTAAAAAAGAAGTTTGGAGATAATATCATTAAATAGATAACTATTAAAAAAATTATGATATAATTATTATGAGGTATAGTATGGAAATTAATGAATTAATAAGTAAAATTGAATCTTTAAAAGAAAAAACTTCTTTATTTAGGAGGTTACTTTGACTACGATAATAAAAAAATAGAACTTAAAAATCTAGAAAGCAAGATAAATAGTCCTGATTTTTGGAATGACCAAGATAATGCGAATGAGATAATCAATAAATCAAATGCAATTAAAAAAAATATAGAAAAAATAGATTATTTTAATGATAAATTGAATGAACTTGATGAATATATAAATCTTTCAAGGCAAGAAAACAATAATGACATATTGTCATATGTGCAGGAAGATATAGAAAATCTTGAAAAAGATATAGATGATTTTGAAATATTAACATTATTTAGTAAGGAATATGACAAAGATAATTGTATATTAGAAATACATAGTGGAGCAGGTGGTACTGAAAGTTGCGATTGGGTTAGTATGCTTTATAGGATGTATATTAGATGGTGTGATAAACATAATTATAAGTATGAAGTGCTTGATAAAGAACCAGGTGAAGAAGTCGGATTTAAAAGCATATCAATCTTAGTAAAAGGTGAGTATGCATATGGTTATTTAAAAAGTGAAAAAGGAATACACCGTATGGTAAGATTATCGCCATTTGATTCAAATAATAGACGACATACTACATTTGCATCTGTAGAAATTACACCAGAATTTGATTCTAAAATAGATATAGATATAAAAGACGAAGATTTAAAAATAGATGTATATAGAAGTAGTGGAGCAGGAGGACAGGGAGTAAATACAACGGATTCAGCAGTAAGAATTACGCATTTGCCTACTAAAATAGTAGTAACTTGTCAGAATGAAAGAAGCCAGATAAAAAATAAAGAACAGGCTATGAATATTTTAAGAAATAAGTTATATATGCTTGAGGTAGAAAGAAAAGAAAGTGAATTAGCAAAATTAAAGGGAAGTCATATGAATATAGATTTTGGTTCACAAATAAGAAGTTATGTAATGCATCCATATTCAATGGTAAAAGATCATCGTACGAATATTGAAACATCTAATGTAAATGCTGTATTAGATGGGGATATAGATATGTTTATATCAGGTTATTTAAAGGAGTGTCATAATGAGTAGTAAAGTAAAAGAAGAAATCAAAAGATATTTAACTTTAATAGTAGGATTGTTCTTATATGCTTTTGCATACAATTTATTTTTAAAAACCAATAACTTAGTTACTGGAGATGTAGACGGAATAGCAACTATATTTAAATCAACTATAAATCCAAATTTATTAATTGCAATATTATGTATATTACTTCTTATTATAAGTTTTCCTCTTCTTGGTGTTAAAACAAGTATGGGTTCGGTAATAGGTACTATATTGTTTCCAATATTTGTAATACTTACAAGTAATGTAGCAGATATAATAAAAATAGATTCAAGTGATTTACTCTTAATTGCAATAGTAGCAGGAGTAATAAGAGGAATTGGTTATGGACTTACATTTAAAATGGGATTTACTACTGGTGGAACTGATATTCTAAATCAAATAGTCGCTAAATATTTTAAAATGTCAGTAGGGAATGCAATGATAATAGTAGATGGAAGTATAGTAGTAATAGGTGGATTTGTTTATGGATGGACTAATATGCTTTATGCTTTAATAGTACTTTATATATTAAGTGTAATAACTGATAAAATAATGCTTGGAATATCAAAAAGTAAGGCATTTTATATAATAACGAGTGAAGAAGATAAAGTAAAAGATTATATAATGAACACTCTAAATCATGGAGTTACAATATTTCCAGTAAAAGGAGGATATACAAAAGAAAGAGAAAAAATGTTAATGTGCGTAATACCTACAAGAGAATATTATAAATTAAAAGAAGGGATAAGCAAAATAGATGGTGAAGCTTTCTTTGTTATAACAGATGCTTACGAGGTAAGAGGCGGTGCATAAGATTCGTAAATATTTTGAATTAATTGTAGGTATGTTTATTATTGCTCTTGCATTCAATTTATTTATAAATCCACTTAAAGTAGCAGTGGGTGGTACAAATGGTCTTGCAATAATAATAAATGAAGTATTTGGTATTAATACAACTTTATTTATAAAAATATTTTATTTCGCATCTCTTTTATTAAATTTAATTGTTTTTGGAGTAGATGAAACAAAAAAAGTACTATTAGGATCTATTGTATATCCGTTATTAGTTGGATTACTTGATAATGTGACAAGTTACATAGTGCTTGATTATAGTAATAAATTACTTATGTATTTAGTTTCTGCTGTTCTTTTAGGCGTAGGGAATGGATTAGTTTATAAAAATGGATATTTAACTGGTGGTACAGATGTAATTAAAAAAATTATAAATGAAAAAATGAAAATACCTATGGGAACTGCTGTATTCATATTCGATGGAGTAGTTGTATTACTTGGGGGAATAATTTTTGGTTTAGAAAGTGTTTTATATGCTATAATTATATTATATATTTCAAGTAAGATAACAGATAGAGTAATACTTGGAATATCAAAAGAAAAAATGTTTTACATAATGACACAGAAACCGGATGAAGTAAGAAGTTGTATAATTAAAGAATTAGCATCAGGAGTTACAGAACTTGATGCAGTAGGCGGATATACAGATAATAAAAATCATATATTAATGTGTGTAATACCTACAAAAGATTATTTAAAATTAGAAAGAAAAGTAACGGAAATAGATAAAGATGCATTTTTCTTAATAACGGATTCTTATCATATGTATCATGGGAAGGTGAAGTATGGAGTTAATTAGAGTTACAGATTTAGAAAAAAAATACAAAACTGGTGTAACTGCAATATATGATCTTGATTTAAAAGTGAAAAAAGGAGATTTTGTATTTGTAATAGGGGCTTCTGGTAGTGGTAAATCAACGCTTATAAAAATGCTTTATAGGGAAGAAAAACCTACAAAAGGAAGTATATTAATAGGTGGAATAGATGTTGCGAAATTAAGAAATAGAAAGGTATATAAATTAAGAAGAAAGTTAGGTATAGTATTTCAAGATTTTAAATTATTACCTAAGTTAACAGTATATGAAAATGTTGCTTTTGCACTTGAAATACTTGGTATGCCAAACAGTGAAATAAGGAAAAAGACGTTAAAGTCTCTTGAGTTAGTTGGGCTTAAAAATAAAGCAAAAAATTATCCGGATCAATTATCAGGAGGAGAACAGCAAAGAGTAGCAATTGCAAGAGCTATAGTAAATGGTCCAAAGTTATTGCTTTGTGATGAACCGACTGGGAACTTAGATCCAGAAACAAGTTGGGAAATAATGAAAGTTCTAGAAGAAATTAATAATATGGGTACTACTATTATAATGGCTACTCATGATAAAGAAATGGTTGATAGAATGAAAAAAAGAGTTATAGTTATTGAGGCTGGTAAATTAAAATATGATTATGAGAAAGGAACATATTCACATGAAAACGCTTAGAATAATAGGAAGAAGTATAAGAGATGCATTTAAAAGTGTATTTAGAAACTTTTCACTTAGTATAGCTTCAATCTCATGTATAACTATAACATTATTAATAGTATCTATTTCAATGATACTTTCTTACAATACAGAAAATATAGCAACGCTAATAAAAAAAGATTTCACAGTAGTAGTATTTGTTAAAAATGATGCTACAGAAAGTGAAGTAAATAAAATAGAAGAAAAAATAAAAATTATGGATAATATAGATACATATATTTATGAATCTAAAAAAGAAGTGGCTGAAAAAATGAAACAAACATCACCCATATTTAAAGTAATAATAGATGGGTGGAGTGATGATGAAAACCCACTTACAGATACATTTTCAATAAAAGTTAAAGATGTAGAAAGTATTGGAAAAACAGCACACGAACTTGAAAAAATAGATAAGGTTGAATTAGTACAATATGGAGAAGGTATAGTTGAACAATTATTATCAATATTAAAAGTAATAGAAAAATTCTTAATAGGAATAGTAGTAGCATTAGTATTAGTTACAATATTTTTAGTAAGTAATACAATAAAATTAACAATATTCTCAAGAAGAAAAGAAATAGAAATAATGAGATTAGTAGGAGCATCAAATGCAAATATAAAATTACCATTTGTTGTAGAAGGATTATTCTTAGGATTTTTAGGATCACTGATACCTATAATAGCAAGTGTATATGGATATAATGCTTTATACAATTATATGAGTATTAACTCAATATCTCCATTCTTAAAACTAGTTCCGCCAACACCATTTATATTTATGATATCACTAATACTGCTTTTAATAGGTATATTAGTAGGTATGTTTGGAAGTGCTGGTTCAGTAAGAAAATACTTAAAAATATAAAAATGCTTTAAACATTGGTTGATTGCTAAATAGGGTGTAAAGACAAATAAGTGATAATTAATTTTATGAGGCTAACGCGAAAGCGTTGGCCTTTTTCTTATTTATTTTTACTGTTTATTTGTATATTATAACTCTAACTTTGAACTTTCTAAATAATCTAAAACCCAAAGCAATTCTTTATAATAATTTTATAAAAAATTATATAAAACTATTGTGATAGTTATTATTAAATATGTTATATATTTTATCTTTAAATTCAGTTAAAGTTTTAATAGATATCTTCATATAATCAGATACTAAATCATTAATAGTGCTATATTTTCTGTGTTGTA
>HF990818.1:7770-7911 GCA_000436255.1 Clostridium sp. CAG:1193
TGTTGTAAGAAAGTATCATTGAAATAGATACTATTAATAATGTTATAGTTATACATGAGATTGAAGCTATACTAAATGAAAAGTTTCTAAATACACTTTTAAGTGCATCTTTTATACTTCTTCCTATTATTCTAAGCGTTT
>HF990819.1:0-17924 GCA_000436255.1 Clostridium sp. CAG:1193
AGTAGTAAAAGATACAAAGACAGGTAAATCAGGGATGTGTACATTAACAGTAAAAGAAGAGCCACCAGTACCATCTGAAGGGGGAGAATATACAAAAGATATAGGAGATTGTTATGAGACATTTAATGAACCGGTTGAATTGAAGAGTAGTGAAAAGAAAGCATTTGGTTATGATAGTTCATGCAACCCATATTATAGATCGTGTCGAACAGAAGAATGCGGAATAGAAAAATGGAAAGTTAATACTTGCACAAGGGAATGCTGCGGTACAGAAGATGTTAATGCAACATGTACAGACGCTACATGCTGCGGAACAACAGGTACGTGCATAAAACGAAATATTTTTGGTAAATGTAAACAATATCAAGCGGCAACCTGTACGAATTCATGTTGTGGAACAACAAAAAAAAATAAAACATGTACAAAAGTAACATGTTGTGGAAAGACACCGATTTATTCTTATTGCAGTGTTCCTTCTTGTGGTCGTGCTCAATGTTGGTATACCCCATCAAAATATTATAGATATGGAGATGTTACATATAAAGGAACATTAAAGAGTACCGAAATTTATTTTTCATGTAGAGATGGTAAAAGAGATGTGATAGTAACAACATATTGTACAGGTGTAAGATTTAAAAACATAATTGAACCATATAAGACATTTTCTATAAAGAAAAATAAAGTGCGATATACTGATGCATGTTAATTTGAAGCAAAAATTTGACAAAAAATGTAAAATGTGTATAATAATGACTATCAAAAGGGGGTAATTTTAATGAAATTACAAAGAAATAATAAATATAAAAACAAAATAGCAGCAGGATTATCAGCAATAATAATAGCAAGTACAGCATTAACTGGATGTGGGGAGTCAAATATAATTGATTACTTATTTGTTGAGGTAACGCCAAATATATTACCAACGGATACACCTTCACCAACATCAACACCGGATCCAACACCAGAACCAACTCCAACAATAGAAGAGGATATAGAAACATTAGGAATAATAAATGAAGAAGTTATGATATCTGATGAAGATAGATTTGGTTTAATATTTAGAATGCCTAATGGTAAAGAAAAAGTTGTTGAAACATTGTATAATAGAGAAGGAAACAAATATACATTTTATGATGTATTTACAGAAATCCCAATAGTAACAGCAACAAACTGTACGCAGGACGAGCATTATCATATTCATTACGATGAAGCAGAAATACTAGTGCCTTATTTTGAAGATGCAAAAATAGTAATGATAGGAGTACAATTTGATATAGAAAATTATGCTATAGCTTATATTGATGCAGATTTAGAGGAAAAAATGCCTTATTTTATAGAAAAACTTTACGGAAAAGAAATTGAAGGATTTATTAATTCTGAAGATTATTCGTTTACAAAAGAGCAACTAGCAGAACATTATATAGAGTTCTTTCCAAGAGAAAACAGAGTAACAGCAGAAGAGTTACAAACAGGGCTTGAAAAAGATAGTGCAAAAGTACTTAAGTAAATCACTTCAATTTGAAGTGATTTTTCTTGAATTAAAAACGTATATATAGTATACTTTCTATAGAATATAGAGGTGAATTTATGAAAAAAGTTTATATATTTATAATTATTTTATTGGTATTACTTGTTGGTAGTTTAACATTTTATAAGTTTGTTTATTTAAAAGGTAAACCTGTGAATAATGTTGATAAAAATGTTGAAATGGTAAGAAAAGATGTAAAGAAGGAAGAAAAAGATGAAGTAACATATCAAAGCAATATAATTAACGATAATGTTTTATCTTCTTCTTATAAAATAGATACAATTACTGGTAGTATTTATATAGATACTAAGGATAAAAAACTATATATAAGCGATACTACAAATAATATAACTGAAAAAATATCTGATACTTCTTTTGTGACTATGTATGTTACTGATAAAGATGAAATGTTTACTGCATATTTAATTTCTGAGAATAAAGAGATTTATTTTGTATATTTAATGGATGAAGATATAAAAAATGTACGAGTTAATAAAATGAATACAGAATTTAAGGTAGAAAAATTCACTAATTTAAAATTTAAAACAAATTCATATATAGCCGATAGTGTTATAGTTCTTGCAAGTGATGGATATATGTATGATTTAATTTCGGGTATGGGATATAGTTCTGATATTATTTCTTTAGACAATATGTATTATGTATATGGTGATAAGACTATTGCTAATTCATATGGGTATATGCTTAAGAATGATAAAGATGAATATTATAAAATTAAGAACTATTTATATCTTTTAGATAATAAAGTTTTTGATGGAGTAAATGCATTAATAATTACTGATAAAAATGAATTAATATATTCTAAAAATGGATCTAATATAATTACTACTTATGGTAAGAAAGTAAGTGAAGTAAAAGTAAGTAAAGATGGAGATACATTAATAAATGCAACTATAGTATTTACTGATGGTACAAATATTAAAGTACATTCTATTAATTCTGAATATTTTGGTTTTTAAACACTATTTATTAGTGTTTTTTAAATTTCTAAAAAAGTAAAATAAGTCAAACTATTGATTTTTACAAGAAAAAAAATATTATAGTACTTAAATTTATTGTGGTGATTAAGTTGTTGAAAATTATAATTTTTTAAGAGAAACTTGTGCATACGTTAATAGTTTTAAACTAGGTATTCCAGTAAGAGAAATGTCAGTTGAAGATGGTTCATTAATAGATATTAATAAATTATCTAGTGCACCTAAACTTATATTAAAGTAATAAGAAATGTAGATATAAAATTATCTATATTTTTTTTAAAACATAGTTATTCAGCATGAAAATATGTATGATATAATGTGATTGTGGAGGTATGATGAATAAAATAGTTTTTGTTACGGGAAACAAACATAAATTGGAAATATGTATTTAATCAAATTGGAACAGAAGGTATACTAAAATTGTTGGAGAAAAAAGATAATAGAAAAGGTAAATCTATAGAAGTATTGGCTTATGCTAGTCCAAATGGTGATTTTAAAACCTTTAGGATGGATACTGATTTTATTATTGGTACATCTTCAAAAGGTACAGGCAGTGTTATGGACAAATTAATGGAAATAAAGGGTCAGAAAGCTAATTATGGGAGTTTAAGCCTTGAAGAAAAACTCAAATGGTGGAAAAGTGAAGATAATTATTTTCATGAATTTTCAAAGTAGTTTATTAATAAAGAGAGCAATATAAAGTAAAAAATTATAAAAATACATGTTATAATTAAATGGGTGATATAAATGGATAGAATTAAAGGTTATTATAAAAGAATGGATGAGGTTGCAAGAAAAGAAAATAAAAATACTATATTAATGATAATAGATATGCTTATATGGTATGTGTTTTATGGTGCAACATTAACTGATTACTTAAATTATGAGTTTTATGATAGAAGTTTTAAAGAAAGAATTAGATATGCAGTTGTAAGAACTCAAAATAAGTTTTATAAAAGGGTAAGTCCAAGTGAATATAAAGAGTTTTTTACAATTAAGCCTAATTTTTTAAATAATTTTAAAGAGTATGTAAATAGATCTTATTACACTCCTGATATGGGTATAGATAAACTAAAGGATTTTTTAAAAAATAATAAAGAATTTATGATTAAACCTGTTGATGGACTTGGTGGACATGGAGTAAAAAAAGTTAAATCTAGTAGTATTAAAGATGCTTACAAGTTTAATAAAAAACTTGAAAGTGAAAGACTTTTTATTGAAGAGTTAATAGTGCAACATAGAAGAATGAATATGTTATGTAAAAGTTCAGTTAATACTATTAGAATTATGACATTTGTAAATAATGGTAAAAGTGAAGTATTGTATGCAGCATTAAGGGTGGGTAATGGTAAAAGTGAAGTCGATAATTTCCACGCTGGTGGTATGGGTATTAGTATTGATACAAAAACTGGTAAATTAAAAGGTGTTGGAATAGATAAAGATTTAAATAAGTTTAAAAAGCACCCTGTTACTAATGTTACTTTTAATAATTTTGAAATACCTTATTGGAATGAAGTTAAATCACTTGTATTAAAGTGTGCTAAAATAAATACTAATATTAAAGTAGTTGGATGGGATGTTGCTATAACTAATAAGGGTCCAGTTTTAGTTGAAGGTAATAGACGTCCTGGATTTGATCTTATTCAAGTACTATCTAGAAAAGGTAGAAAAGATATAATGGAACATGTTAATAATGAATTAAAAAAGAATAAGTAGGTGTGTTATGGATAAACTTAAAATATTAATAATACCAAGTTGGTATCCAAATAAAAAAGATCCTTTATGGGGAAATTATTTTATAAAACAGGCTATCGCATTAAGTGAATATGCTAGTGTTTCTATGCTTCATATAAATAGAGTTGGTCTAAAAGAAATAAACAACTTAATAAAAGAAAGAAAAAATGATGGATATGATAAAGAAAAATATCCATTTGACTTTTATCAAAAAACAATTATAAATTATAAAGCAGTAAGTTTGAATTATTCTTTCAAAAAGTATGCTAAATGTGCATATAAAGCTTATAAGAAACTTGAAAATGTTATTGGCAGACCTGATATTATTTTAGTTGAAAGTGCATTGCCAGCTGGTCTTGCTGCAAAATATATAAAAGAAAAAGAAGGCATTCCTTATATAGTTCATGAGCATTCTTTAGATGTAATGAATAGTCCATATTATAAAGATTATGTAAAAGAAATAATTAACTGTTCTGATGGTTATATGGCTGTAAATAATAATATAAAAGATAAAATAGAAAGTATAAGTAAAATTAATTGTAAAATAGTACCTAATTTTATAGATTGTAAAAAGTTTGATTTAAAAAAGAATGAAAACAAAGATAATTTTACACTTATTAATATATCAAATTTTTATAAAGTAAAAGCATTAGATGTGCTTTTAAAAGCATTAAATATTGTAGTAAATGAAAAATGTTATAAAGATGTATTTTTAAATATTGTTGGAACAGGGGACTATAAAGATTATTATGAAAGCATTTCACGTAGTTTAAACTTAGATGATAATGTTAAATTTATGGGATATATAAATAATGATGAACTTCCTAAAATATTAAATAGTGCAGATGTTCTTTGTGTTTCTAGTACATTTGAAACATTTTGTATTCCTATTGTTGAAGCGTTTTCATCTGGTATACCAGTAATAACTACTAATTGTACTGGACCTATGGAAATAGTTAATAAAGATAATAGTATAGTAGTAAATATAGGTGATATAGAAAGTTATGCGGATGCAATAATTAAAATGAAAACAAATTATAATAAATATAATAAAAACTTAATAAAAAAATACGCTTATAATAAATATGATAAAAGCGTAGTTTGTAAAAATATAATTGAAATAGCTAAAAATATAATAAACAAATAATTACATCATATGCATTGAATTAGGATACATGTTTGAATAATTATCATTTAAACTTGTATTGTATCCTATATTATCTTGATTATATAATCCGTTTGTTTCTAATCTAGATATTCTGCTATCTAATCTTTTTAATTGTCTTTCAATTGAACTTAATCTAATTTCTAAATCATTTGCATTTGGCATGTTAGGATACATACCAGGCATACCCATATTATATGGCATAAACATTGGATTATCTCTATTTGATTTCATAACTCACCTAAAAACCTTTCATTAAAGTATATGCAATAAGTATAAATGGTGTGTTATAATTAAATGGGTGAATTTATGAAAAAAGTTGTTTTTGTATTAATTATAATACTTACTCTTATAGGAGTATTTGTTTATAAAGATGATAAAGTAGATAAAATGCTAAAAGAAGAGTATACTTCAAAATATAAAATAAATGATTTATATAATTCAAAAGAAATAGCATATAGATCTTTATCTAGTGATGAAGCTAAAATCTATGATAAAATAATTAATGAAATTATAAATTTTAATTCGAAAATAACTATTAACTTATCAAAGTATAATTATAATAATCCATATTTAAATTTTGATAAATTAGAAGAAATAATAGATGCAATTAGCATAGATCATCCAGAATTTATATATTTTGGTTATCCAAGTCTTAATGTAAATGGTAATAGTAATAAAGTAAATATAACTATTCATTATGTAATGGATGAAAACACTTATAAAAATTCTATTAATCTTATTAAAGATGAGATAGATAAGATTAAAGTTTCTACTAAAGATATGGATGAATATGAGAAAATAAAGTATGTTTATGAATATTTAGGCTTTAAAAACAATTATGGAAAAATAAATGATCCTATGGCTCAATCTGCATATTCTGCGTTTGATAGTAAATATAGTCCAGTGTGCGCTGGATATGCAAAAGCAAGTGAGTTAATATTTAATAATATAGGGGTAACTTCGTTATTAACTATTGGAGAGTTAAAAACAGGGTTATTTGCATCTGGCTCACATGCATGGAACATAGTAAAAATAAAGAATAAATATTATAATTATGATGTTACACAAAGTAGTGGACTAAAAAAAGATAATAACATTTCACATATGGGTTTATTAAGTATGAAGAAAAAAAACTTTGTTATACTTTATAAGAATATAGTACCTAATATTAGTTATGGTTATGATTATTATAAAATAAATAACTTAGAATTTAGTACTAAAGATTTATATAAATTAAAAGATAATAATGACAAGTATATTGAACTTAGAATAAAAGATATAACAAGATTTAAATTAGAATTTAATAATATAAAAGATGAACTTGGTATAAAAAATTATAGATATAATTCTGATATAGTACTTTTAGAAAGGAATTAAAATGAGACTTAGAAACATCAAAAATAAAGAAGAAATTATTAATAATAGTAAATATATAATAATTAATCCGAAAGAATATAAAGGTAAGTGGAAAACAGTTTTTAATAATAATAATCCAATCTATATAGAAATAGGTATGGGTAAAGGAAATTTCATACTTAAAAATGCACTTAAATACAAAGATATTAATTTTATTGGAATAGAAAAATTTGATACAGTAATTGCAAAAGCAATAAAAAAGGTAAATGAATATGATTTACCTAATTTAAAATTAATAAGAATGGATGCGAAAGAATTAAATGAAGTATTTTATCATGATATTGATTTAATTTATTTAACCTTTTCTGATCCGTGGCCAAAAGATAGACATGCGAAAAGAAGATTAACACATGAAAACTTTTTAAAGATTTATGATGATCTTTTTAAAGATAAAAAAAGAATAACTTTGAAAACTGATAATAAAGGTTTATTTGAATACTCACTTACTTCTTTAAGTAATTATGGATACATATTAAAGAAGGTAAATGTTGATTTGCATAATAGTTTAGAATGTGATATTATAACAACGGAATATGAGGATAAATTTGTATCACTTAATAAACCAATATACAAACTAGAATGTGAAAAATAAATATATGAAATATTAAAAAAAGATGTTATAATATAATAGGAGCAGGTGATCTTATGAAGAAGATACTGTTATTATTGTTAACCCTGTTTTTAGTAACTGGTTGTGAAAGTGCTAATAACACTGTTAATAAAATAGATGTAGATAAAATATTTAATACTTTTTTATCTAAAGAAACAAAACTTGTAAATACTTCGTCAAATGGGTATAAATATTATTTGCCAAGTGGAGTAAGGCTTATAGAAAGCAATAATTATAATGATAAATTATTTTATAATGGGTATTATTATTACTTGTTTATAGATACAGTTAGTTATTATTATAATACTAGTCCAGAATATAATATAAATCCTTCATTATTTTATTCAAATATACTTAGTTATAATGGAAAAACTGGGTATGCTGAAATAGAGGAAAATGATGGATTATATAGAATAAAAATTTATTATAATTATGCTTCAATTGAAACTTATGTTGATTATGGCAATATTAAACAAACTATAACAAATATGTGTTATATACTAAATTCAATTAAGTTTAATGATGTAATAGTAAAACTTACAGTTGGTGATGATGATACGTTACTATCTGAAGAAACATTTGACTTTTATACACCGAGAAAAGAAGGAAATTTTATTGATTATATAAATAAATATGATCAGTATAAAGAAAAAAAAGAAAATGGCTTAGGAAATGAAGAAAGTGAGTAGAGGTGTTATATGGGACTTTTTGACAAATTAAAAAATATATTTATAGAAGAAGAATTAGTAGATGATACTGGTGCAGAAAAAGAAGTGGCTATTCCTCCAAAAAAAGAAGAAATAGAGATTAAAGAGATAAAAAATGATGCACCGGTTGTAAAGGAAGTTAAAGAAGAAGTAAATGAAGCAAGTGATAGATCACTAGTAGATACAAAAGAAAACTTTAAATTCCCAATTATATTTGAAGAAGATGATTTTAAAGAAGAAAAAAGAAGAACTAAGAGTATAAATGTACTTGAAAGAGAAAATACTAAGTATGAACCCGAAATAAGAAGAGAAGCTAAACCTCAGAAAAAAGTATTTAAACCTTCTCCAGTAATTTCTCCAGTATATGGTGTTCTTGATAAAAATTATTCGAAAGAAGATATAACTTCAAAAGATGGTCTTTTAAACGATTCAGAAGATAAAATTGATATTGATTATGTTATTAAAAAAGCATATGGCAGTGATACAACTTTAAAAGAAGAAAACAAAGAAGAAGATACTAAAATAGATTTATTTAAAGAAGAAGAAATTAAGAGTGAAGATGTAAATGTTACAGAACTAGATGAAAAAATTAAATCAATAGATGATTTATTAAAAGATACTAGTGATGATGATTTTTATTCATTAGTTGATAGTATGTATAAAGATAGTGAGGTGGACGAATGAGTACATTAGAAATACTACAAGTAGTGTTACCATTATTATTATATGTTGTTGCAATAACATTATTAATCGTACTTATAATTTTAAGTATTAAACTTGTTAAAACATTAAATAAAATTGATGGTATAGTAGAAGATGTAAATAAGAAAGTAAAATCATTAAATGGAGTATTTAATTTTATTGATTTTTGTACAGACAAAATATCTTCAGTAACTAATAAAGTTGTTGATAAAGTAACAGGTTTAGTAATAAAATTGGGGAAAAAGAAGTATAATAAAAAAGAGGAGGAAGATTATGAGTAAAAAAGGTAAATTAGGAAGCTTTTTAGGTGGTGCTTTAGTAGGCGCTGGATTAGGTATTTTATTCGCACCTAAAAGTGGAAGTGAAACAAGAAAAGCGTTAGCAGAAGAAATATCTGTGCTTTGGGATAAAATAAGAGGTATGGATGCTGATGAAATTAAAAATAAATTAGAGGCAAAACTAAAAGAAATAGAAGATGGTATAAAATCTTTAGATAAAGAAAAAGTTTTAAGTATTGCAAAAGAAAAATGCGAAGATTTAAAACAAAAGGTAGATGAATTAATAACTATGGCTAAAGATGCAAGTAAGCCGGTTATTGAAAATGCTGCTTTATCAGTTAAAAGAAAGCTTGCTTCTGTTACAAAAGATGTATTAAAGAAACTAGAAGAAGAATAAAATATATACAATGTTTCATAGTGTTATGAAATATTGTTTTTTTATTGATAATATGTATCTTTAAAGATAGAATTTAAAGAGTCAAATTATTGACAATAAATATAAAAAACATTATACTATAAACATAAATTGAGATTATTAGTAGTTTAATAATTTGAAAAGTAGAGATTTAGTGGATGCTGTAAACTAAACAAATTATTAAATGAATTACTTATCAATCCGTAATCCGGTTAAAGATTTTAAGTGCATAAAGTTTATGAACTAAGGTGGTACCGTTCTTATGAACCCTTAGATTATAAATTTTTTTATTTTAAAGGAGGAAAAGAATGAAATTATTTGAAGAATTAAAATGGAGAGGATTAATAAAAGATGTTGCAGGAAGTGATTTAGAAGATAAATTAAATAATGAACAAATTACTTTTTATTGGGGAACAGATCCAACTGCAGATAGTCTTCATCTTGGACATTATTCATCATTACTTACAGCAAAACGTCTTTCTAATGCTGGACATCATCCAATCTTATTAGTTGGAGGTGCGACTGGTTTAATAGGAGATCCAAGACCGACTAGTGAAAGAGAAATAATGGATAAAGAAGTACTACGAAAAAACTTAGAAGGAATAAAAAAACAAGTTGATAAAATATTTGATGGTAAAGCAGAAATAGTTAATAACTATGATTGGATGAAAGATTTTAATTATTTAGATTTTCTAAGAGATGTAGGAAAATATATAAATATCAACTACATGCTTTCAAAAGATATTATAAATAGAAGATTAGAAACAGGTATTACATATGCAGAATTTTCATATACACTAATGCAAGGATATGACTTTTTACACTTATATGAAACAAAAAATTGTATTATGCAAGCAGAAGGATCTGACCAATGGGGTAATATAACTACAGGAATAGACTTAATTAGAAAAAAAACAGGAAAAGAAGCATATGCATTTACAATGCCACTTGTACTTGATGCACAAGGTAAAAAGTTTGGAAAATCAGAAGGTAATGCATTATGGTTAGATATTAATAAAACAAGTTCATACGAATTATATCAATATCTGATAAATTCAGATGATTCAATGTGTGAACAATATTTAAAAATATTTACATTCCTAAAGCCAGAAGAAATCATTGAAATAATTAAAAAACACAACGAACAACCACATCTAAGATTAGCGCAAAAAACACTTGCAAGAGAAATAATAACAGATTTACATGGAAAAGAAGAATACGAAAAAGCAGTTAAGATTAGTGAGGCATTATTTAATGGAAATGTATGTGATATAGATCCTACATTAATAGATAAGATATTTAAAAATGTTCCTAATTCAAATATAGATAATGATGATAATATAGTTAATTTACTAGTTAATACTAATATATGTACATCAAAAAGAGAAGCAAGAGAATTTATAACAAATGGAAGTATAAGTATTAATGGAAATAAAATAACTGACTTAGATTATGTTGTAACAAAAGAGTTCGCAATAGATAAAAAATACGTAATCGTAAGAAAAGGTAAAAAGAAATATTATCTAGTAAAATATAATTAAAGTATGATATAATTAGAATGGTGATAGTATGAGTGCTATAACGGAGGGTGTAATTAAGTATAGTCAGGCTAGTACAGATGCAGCAATATATGACGCATCCTCAGCAAAAGGATACTGCGATACAATAATTAACGAGATACAAGCACTTATTTCAAACCAAATATTTGAATTTAAAGAAGGATTATCTGTATTACAAGAAAATATTAATAAAGTTTCTGAAATTAATGAAATTCTTACAGAAATAAAAACACAAATTGAATCATTTTGTGCAAGTTTAAATATAGATGTATCTTTATTAGATTTAGAGTTACCAATACTTCCAAGTATGCAAATAGATAATAAATTAAATATTCCTTATTTTTGCCAACAAAATTCGAGATGGGGAGGAATATTGTATGATTGGAGTGTTAATGCTGGTGCAATTAAATTAAAAGGTTCAGCATGTGGATATACATCACTTGCAATGATTTTAAATGGATTAAGTGAAAATAAGCATGTAAACCCATATAGTGTTTTAATGGATTTAAGAAATATTAACTTTGGTAAAAGAACACATTATGGCTATGGTGCTGCTGAAGATAGTGAATTGATGAATTCTGATTATCTGTTGCAGTATAATGTAAGTGCAACAGAGATAGAAGACAAAACTAATGAAAATTTTGTAAGTGAATTAAAAAATGGACATCCTATAATTATAAGAGTGCCTGGTCATTATATGGCATTAACACTAACAGATGAAGGTAAGATATATCTTTTAGATCCAACAACAAATTGGGGAAGTGGTTACCCTAAAAGAGGGCCTAAAGAGTATGACTCTGTTAATGATATAGTAAGTGTTTATGGAGAAATACAATGGGCAGCATCATATGAAATTATGGATGAAAATGCAAACATGGAAAACTCTTCAAATATATTAGAAAATAAAGATACAGATATTATTTTTATATGATAAAGAGTTTGTTTAATATAAATTAATTTAAAATAAGGTGGTGTTATATTATGTATAAAGATGGATATTTAAGTTATAACGAAACTGCTACAAATGAAGCAATAAGCGATGCTAGCCATGCGGGAGGATATTGTAATGATATACAAACATGCATATCAAATATAAAATCAAATGCAAAATATAGTGTAATTAGTAATAGTTCTGTATTAACTAATATAAATAAAGATATAAATAAAGTTTCTGAAATTAGTAAAATTTTATCTGAACAAAAAGATACAATTGAAGCATATTGCAGAACTGAAAGTATGGATACTTCTTTATTAAATGCGGGATATACAGTAGTAAAAGATGAGCAATTTGGTAGACAAGGTTATTTATATCTTCCACCAGGTTATACTTCAACAAAAGGACTGCCAATGCTTGTATATTTAAACTGTGATGGTAGAAGAGAAGATATGAGTAACTTAAATAATCATGGTATAGGAAGTTTATTAAATAAAGGGTATCAAATGGATGCTGTAGTATATGTTCCAGTATTTACAGAAGCTCAAGGTGCAAGTACAAGTAGACTACATTCTGCGATAAATAATATAGCACAAACATATAAAGTTGATTCAGATAGAATTTCTTTAATGGGATATAGTGCAGGAGGTTGGACAGCTGTAGATTTAGCAGGACAACATCCAGGATATTACTCTACAATAGTTACTTGTGGTGCAGGACCAACAGCAGCAAATGGAAAAGCACTTGCAGAAAGTGGGACAAAATTAATAGCGTTTATAGGAACGCAAGATCCTTTTTATAATAAAGCAATTGGTTCATTCGATGCGATGGTTAAAAATGGAGGTTCTGCTACTCTTTATAGAGTAAATGGTGGAAGTCACGATGGTTCTAATTATAATGGTGCATTTTCAGTAGATGTACTATATGACCTTTTGCATATTAAAAAAGGTGAAATTGTTGAAATGTCTAACAGCATACAAGATGTTGATTTAACTACAATGAGAAATACAGGCCTTTTAAATGGTGATAATAATTCAAGTTCATTTTATCAAAGAGTAAAAAAACCAGGTGATAAAGAAGTAATAAGTCTTGAAATAGAGGAAAATGAAACCAATTCAAATAAAACACCAATTAGTCCATCAGGTATGGTAGATAACGCACTTAATATCCCATATTATAATCAAGGAGATCCAAGATGGGGTGATATTGTCTATACTAATAGAGGTTCACAATTAAAAAACTCTGCATGTGGATTTACTTCTCTTGCAATGATTACTGCTGGATTAAGTGGAGATGGTTCAGTTAATCCGTATACAGTTATTCAAGATATAAGACATTTAAATGCTGGAGAGAAAAGTAATTTATGTGGAGCTGCTTATAGAACTGAGTTAACGGATAGAAATTATTTGGCAAAATATAATATAGTAGCAACTGAACTAACTGATAAAAACACAGGTAACGTAATGAATGAACTTAATCAAGGACATCCAATAATAATGGAAGTTCCTGGACATTATATTACACTTACTTTAAGTAACAGTGGAAAAATACTTGTTTTAGATCCATATTCAAATTGGGCTAGATCAACAAATAAAGGTACACAGGAGTTTGAAACAGTAAAAGACTTAGTAAACACTTATGGATATATTCATTGGGCAGCATCTTATGAAGCAACTAATGGATTACCTACAGATATTAAATATACACAAGAAGCTACATCTAAACCAAATGTAGAAGTACCAAGTAGTAGTACTAAACCAAGTACTAGTACGCCAAGTCCTACTCCAGCACCATCAAAACCAAGTGCTGATACATCAAGTGCTACTCCAGCACCAACACCATCAAAACCAAGTATAGATACACCAAGTGTAACACCTACACCAAGCCCAGATACAACACCTAGTGTTGAACCTATTAATAATATTATTCCAGATAATAAGTTTAAAGAATTTATACCAAAATTATCTGATGGTAATCTAGGTGCTATGGAAATAAGTGATAAACATGTAGATTATGAAATATTAAATATAAAAGAAGATACATATGACAAATATATTGATAGCTTAAAAACTGATGGTTATACTTTAGGTGAGGATGGATTATGGACAAAAGATAATCATACAATTACAGTTATAAGATCTGCTGATAATAGTTCTTTAAATATCACATTAAAAGAAAATACAACAGATAATTCTATTTAGTAAAGAGGTGATAATATGGCAAATATAAATATTTTTACGAGGGGAAAATATAGAAGAGAATACCAAGCCCAGTTAGCAAAATTACAAGGTGAATTAAGTGAATACGAAGCATTAAAAAGCGAAATAAATTCTTTAGTATCAAACTTAGAAAATTGTGCTAAATATGTTTCTAGTTGTTATGAGAATATAATACAAGGGATACAAAGTGAAGCTGTATTTTCTGATTTTGAAAAAATAAACGAATATGCAGAAAATATTAAAAGATATGCAAGTACTTTGGAACAAGAAGTAGGAAATGTAAATACTCAAATTAGAAGTTGTGAGGATAATATTTCATATTATCAAACTCAGTTAGCAAAATTATAAACAAAATAAAAAAAATTGGAATAAAATCCAATTTTTTTATTTATTATTTATTGTAGTATTCTACAACTAATGATTCATTTATATCAGAAGTAAGTTCACTTCTTTCAGGTAATCTTAAATATGTACCTTCTAATTTAGTTTTATCAAATGAAACATAATCAACTATTTTAGTTACTTTTTCTAATGATTCTTTTAATGCTTTATGGTCTTTAGAATTTTCTCTAACACTAATTATATCACCAGGTTTAACTTGGAATGATGGAATATTAACTCTTTTTCCATTAACATTAATATGACCATGATTTACAAGTTGTCTTGCACCATTTCTAGTTGTAGATAATCCCATACGATAAACTATATTATCAAGTCTACTTTCAAGTAGTTTAAGTAAGTTTTCGCCATGAATACCTTTTAATTTACCAGCTTTTACAAAAACTTTTCTTAGTTGTTTTTCACTAACACCATAAGTAAATCTAATCTTTTGTTTTTCAACAAGTTGAATACCATAGTTAGATAATTTAGCTTTTCTACCATTACCATGTTGACCAGGTCCATATGGTTTCTTAACTAATTCTTTACCATTTTCTAGTGTAGAAATACCAACTCTACGACTTCTTTTGTAAGCAGGTCCAGTATATCTAGACATAACATTTCTCCTTTCTTTTGTTTCTATTAAACAAGAGTTGTAATAAAATTTTATAGGGTGTTTATTAATACTTTCATTAAAGCAGCTGTTTAATTACTAATTTAAGACAATAAACGCATCACAAAACTTATTACAATGCTGCTAAATGTTTAATGCAAGTGTATTATAATATTTAATGTAAAATTAGTCAAGTAAAACTATATAAAAATAAAAGTCAAATTATGTATAAAAAAGTCAAAATCTGTGATAAAATATAAATATATGATAGGAGGCATGTATGAATAACATAATATTAATTTTAGTAATGTATTATATATTTGCAGTAATACTTATAACTGCAACATTAAATATTATTGAATATTCAAGTAAGAAAAGATACAAACGTGAAGTAGAAAATCTTGATATTGAGAAAAACCAAGTAATAGATGCTCCTATAATGACAGAATTATCTAAAGTAGAAAATTTAACTAAAGTAAAATCAATTGATGAAAAATATAATGTATGGAAAAATGAAATTGATAAAATAAAAGAATTTTCAAATAAAGATTTAAACGATATGATTATAGAAGCTGATTTTCTAATTGATCAAAAATCATATAAAGATTACATAAAGAAAAGAACAAATATAGAAATAAGGCTATATGAAATGGAAGAATTAAAAGCAAGACTTCTTGAAGAAATAAAAGAAATTACTCTTAGTGAAGAAAGGAATAGAGTAACAATAACTGATTTAAAAACAAAATTTAGAAATACAGTAAAAATATTTGAAGATACAAAAATAGATTTTGAACCAGTAGATAAAACAATTGAACTTCAAATAGAAAATATAGAAAAAATGTTTCAAGATTTTGAAATGTGTATGGAAAAAGAAGATTATATTGAGGCCAATAAAATGGTAAGTGTTTTAAATGGTTTAATTAGTCACTTAGAAACTATAATAGATGAAATACCAGGTGCATTACTAATGGCACTTAATATTATTCCGAAAAGATTAACAGATTTAAAAATTGAATATCAAAAAATGATAAGAAAAGGATATCAATTAGATTATTTAAATGTTGAATATAATATTGAAGAAATAGAAAAGAAAATACAAGATATAATGGCAAAAATAAGAGTACTTAATCTTGAAGATGCGGTTTTTGATCTTAAAACTATGCTTGAATATACAGATTCAGTATTTAATGATTTTGAAAAAGAAAAAATAGCAAGAAAATCATTTGAAGAATCAGTAAATATATTTAAATCAAAAGCATATAAGATTAATGACTTTATGAACAAGTTATCTGGAAGAGTAAAAGATGCAAAATATAACTACAAGTTATCTGAAACAGAATTAATATCTTTAGATTCATTAAATGAGGATTTACTTATATTAGAAGAAGATTTTACTAAATTATATGATACTACTAAAACATCTAGTTTTCCTTATACAAGACTTACTAAAGAACTTGAAATGTTAATTATTAAATTATCAGAAATAGAAGAAAAACTAGATAAATATATAGAATCAATTGGCAATATGCAGGAAGATGAGAAAAGAGCAAGGGAACAATTAACAGACATGACATCACTTTTAGAATCATCAAAACATAAGATGAGGGAATACAAACTTCCTATAATACCAAATAATTATTTTATTGAGTTAAAAGAAGCTAATGAAGCAATAAGAGAAATAGTAAAAGAATTAGATAAAAAACCAATTAATATTGATGTATTAAATACAAGAGTTGATACAGCAAGAGACCTAGTATTTAAAATTCATAATACAAGTAATGAATTAATAAAAACTGCACAACTTGCAGAAACTGCTATTATATATGGAAATAGATATCGTACTAAAAAACAATATGTAGATGATGGTCTTAATAAAGCAGAAATATTATTTATTAAAGGAGAATATAAAAAATCCTTAGAACTCTCACTTAATACAATAGATATTATAGAACCTGGAATTTATAAAAAATTATTAAATTTATATGAAAAAAATGCTGAATAAACAACTTATTATAGGTTGTTTATTTTTTTTAAAAAATCCTCATGTAAACAAAATGCCAACTTGACAAGTAAGGAGGGTGATACAATAAATTTATAAATAATAAAAGAAAGTGATTATAAGTTTTAAAAATAGTAAAAAATGGTATATAATAGAAGGTAATAATAAAGAAGTAATTGCTCTAATATCAAAAGATAATAAATTATCAATAATAACATTTATATTAGATATTAATAAACAAGTAATAGATGTAAAAGAACAAAAAGAATTAAAAGATAATATTGTATCAATGTCTAAAACATATAATGGTACAAAATACGAATACAAATTTGTTACAAAAGATAATAAATTTTATGAATTTGTAATTGATGAAGATAAAAATACAACTGAAGAGCCTAAAAATTCAGTTGGAGATGTAAATCTAGATGGAATAGTAGATGTATTTGATTTAGTAAGAATTCAAAAATATGTTAATAAACAAGTAGATTTAACTAAAGAATCTATAGACAATGCTGATATTAATAAAGATGGTAAGATAGACAATATAGATGTAATTTTATTAAAAAAATATTTAGCAGGATATAAAATGAAATTACCTTATTTAAAATACAAAGTTGGTGATATAGACTTAGATGGAAAGATTACAGGAAAAGATGTAGCAGCTTT
>HF990819.1:17942-56580 GCA_000436255.1 Clostridium sp. CAG:1193
TTTACAAAGATATTTAGCAAAAACTGAAGGTGCAACTATAATGGATGAAGGGCTAGTAAATGCCGATATAAATTTAGATGGAAATACAGATGCTGTAGATGTAAGTTTACTAAGAAAATACTTAGCAGGATATAAGATGGACTTACCTTACTTAAAATATAAGGTAGGAGATGTAAATTTAGATGGAACATTAGATGCATTTGACCTAGTAAGAATAAAAAAATATCTAGCAAAACAAGTAGAATTAACAGATGAATCAAAAATAAATGCTGATATAAACCTAGATGGAAACATAGACAAATTAGATGAGGCGTTATTAAAAAAATACTTAGCAGGATATAAGATGGATTTGCCTTATCTAAAATATAAAGCAGGAGATGCAAATCTAGATGGTATAGTAGATATATTTGATTTAGTAAGAATCAAAAAATATATTTCAAAACAAGTAGAATTAACAGATGAATCAAAAATAAATGCTGATATAAATCTAGATGGAAACATAGATGAAACTGATTTGGATTTCTTAAAAGAATATTTAGCAGGAAACTATGACAGTCTACCAATAATTCAAAATTAAGTAATATAAAAATACTATTTAGTAAAGTGCTATTTAGTATTTTTTCTTTTGCTCTTAATATAATTATAATGGGGTGAAAACATGAAGAAGATAGTTGAATATTCTTTAATAACTATACTTTTTATATTTAGTTTAATATATACAGAAAGGGCAAGTAATATAGCAAAAAGAGAAGATCCCATAATGAAAAGTATAATAAAAAATGCAAGTAGTTATAATATAGATTCAGTAAATGCACTAGTTAGTGGTGATACAATAACACCCGGTATAAGAGGATGTGTTATTGATATTAATAAAAGCTATGAAAAAATGAAAAGAATTAATGAATATAGAGATACATTACTTAGATATAAAGATTTAATTCCAGAAATTACTATAGATAATATTTATAATAAATATATATCAAATGGTAATAAAAAGAAACGTCAAGTGTCAATTGTAGTTAATATATCAAATGATATAACAGAAATAAATAGTATTGCTTCTTTTAATAAAGAAAAGATAAATGTATTTGTAGATAGTGTGATGCTAGAAACTAAATTATTAAAAGTTGATAAAGAGTATATTAATATATATAACGGGGGAAATAATAATAATTATGATGATATAACTATTGAATGGATGAATGATGTAATATTAGATAATTATAATGAATCTAAGTATTGTATAAATAAAAATAAAAACGATGATAATTTAGTTATATGTGCAAGAAACAAGATGCATACGATTAGTCCTAAAATAATAGTTAAACAAAATACTTATGATGTAAAGGCACTGATAGAAAACGGAAGTATTATATATTTTGATGAAAATAATATTAAAAATATAGATTCTATTATAAAATATGTGAAGAGTAAAGGATATGAAATAGTATTTTTAAATGAATTATTAAATGAAAATATGTGTTAAAAAGCATTAGATCTAGTTTTAGATGCTTTTGTTTTTTAAACTATGATTGTTTTTTTTATAAATATGTAATATAATCTAAAAGAGTTTATGGAATTGTTTTCTATAAACAAAGAAAGGATGATGATATGAAGAATTTAGTAATAGTAGAATCTCCAAGTAAATCAAAAACGATTGAAAAATATTTAGGTAAAGATTATAAAGTGGTGTCGAGTAAAGGACATATTCGTGATTTAGCAACTAAAGGTAAATATGGACTTGGTGTTGATTTAGAAAATAACTTTGCACCTACTTATGAAATAATTAAAGGTAAGAAAAAAATGGTTTCTGACTTAAAAAAAGAAGTTAAAGCTGCTGATAAAATTTATCTTGCAACTGACCCCGATAGAGAAGGTGAAGCAATAAGTTGGCATTTAAAAGATGAACTTAATATAAAAGATAAAGATTATGAAAGAGTAGTATTTAATGAAATAACTAAAAATACAGTAATAGATGCTTTTAATCATGCAAGAAAAATAGATGATGATTTAGTACGTAGTCAAGAAACAAGAAGAATATTAGATAGAATAATTGGTTTTAGATTAAGTAAATTAATGCAATCTAAAACAGGTGGTAAAAGTGCAGGTAGAGTTCAAAGTGTTGCACTTAAACTAATTGTAGATAGAGAAAATGAAATTAATAATTTTATTAAAGAAGAATACTGGGATATAACTGGTGTATTTAATGAATTTGAAGCTAATTTAGAAAAATATAAAGATGAGAAAGTAGAAATACATAATGAGGCAGAAGCAGATGAAATTTTAAGCAAATTATCAAATGTATTTAAAATAGAAGATGTTTCTAAGAAAGAAAAAAATAAACAATCAAAGCCTCCATTTATAACTAGTACATTGCAACAAGAAGCTAGTACTAAATTGGGTTTTAATGCAAAAAAAACTATGTCAATTGCACAAAAATTATATGAAGGAATTGACTTAGGAAATGAAACAACAGGTCTTATTTCATATATGAGGACTGATTCAATAAGATTAAGTGATGAATTTGTAAAAAGTGCATATCAGTATATAGAAAGGAATTATGGAAAAGAATATTTAGGCATTGTTAAGAAAAGCAAGAAAACAGAAAATGTTCAAGATGCTCATGAGGCAATTAGACCAACAAGTATTAACAGAACACCAGAAGTGGTTAAAGAATATCTAACTACTGATGAATATAAATTATATAAAATGATATATTATAGAGCATTATCTTCACTTATGAAAGATGCTAAACAAGAACAAACAAGTGTTACTCTTGATAATAATAATTATAAATTTAAAGTAACAGGAAGTGTTATAGTATTTGATGGATACTTAAAAGTATATAAAGATTATGAAGATAATACAGATATTATATTACCACCATTTGATACATATAAATCAAATGTACTTGTATCAAATAGTATAGAAAAAACACAACATTTTACAAAACCACCAGCAAGATATACAGAAGCAAAATTAATAAAAGAAATGGAAGACTTAGGTATAGGAAGACCATCAACATATGCAAAAACGATGGAAACACTTGTTGATAGAGGTTATGTAAAAGTAATTGATAAAAAATTTAATCCAACAGAAATAGGTATAGAAACTACTAATAAATTGCAAGAATATTTTAGTAATCTTATTAATGTTAAATATACTGCAAAAATGGAAGATGATTTAGATAAGATTGCTGATGGAAAGATGGTATGGGTTAATTTACTTGATTCATTTTATAAAGAATTTGAACCTATGTTAGAAAATGCATTTAGCAATATGGAAAAGAAAAAAGCTGAACAGACAGGTGAACTATGTCCAGAATGTGGTAGCCCTTTAGTAATTAGAAAAGGAAAATATGGAGAATTTACTGCGTGTTCAAACTATCCAACTTGTAAATACATAAAAAAAGAAGAGAAAAAAGTAGTTGAAGTATGTAAATGTCCAAAATGTGATGGAGTGGTTATTGAAAAAAAGACTAAAAGAGGCAAAATGTTTTATGGCTGCTCAAATTATCCAAGATGCGATTATGCCACTTGGAATAAACCAGAATAATAATTAATTTAATAATCATAATAATAGTAGGTGATATTTATGTTGTTTTTGTGCTTAAAAATATTCTTTGTAAGAATTCTTGATGTATCTTTAGGTACAGTAAGAACAATGTTTACTGTAAAAGGTAATAGAATAACCGCATCCTTAGTAGGCTTTATAGAAATTCTAGTATGGTTTTTAGTTGCAAAAGAAGCACTTCAAACAGAAGAAAAAAGTATACTTATTGCAATATCATATTCATTAGGATTTGCAACAGGAACTTATATAGGCGGATATTTATCTAGTGTATTAATTACAGGTAATATTACAGTTCAAGTATTTACTGATAATCTTAAATTAGAACAAATATTAAGAAAAAAAGGATATGCAGTAAGTGTAATTGAATGTAAAGGATATAATGAAAATAAAGGTAAGCATATGCTTTATATAAATATAAATAAGAAAAAAGAACAGGAACTTATGAAAATAGTTAATATAAATGATGAGCATGCATTTGTAGTGGTTAATGAAACTAAGTATGTAGAAAACGGGTATTTTAAATAAGATTAAAGACTATATATTTGATATATGGTCTTTTTTTTACGAAAATAATAACTTTTTTAAAAAATATAGGGGAGTTTTTAAAGTTATGTGGAATAAAACAAATAGGGGGTGATAATATTGGCGTATAAATATGTTTATCAACATAATACCAATGATTGTGCGGTTGCATGTTTACTTTCTATAATTAGGTATTATAAAGGGAATAATACTTATGAAAATATTCATTATTTAACACATTGTGATAATAATGGAGTAACTGCTTTAAATTTAATTAATGCAAGCAATAAGTTGGGTTTTGAAAGTAGGGGTTTAAAGGTTGAATATGCTCATTTAAAAAATTTAAAAATACCTATTATTGCACATTTAATTCTAAAGGATGGATATAATCATTATGTTGTAGTAGAAAAAATAAAAGAAAATACCATTTATATTTTTGATCCTGCAAAGGGGAAAATAAAATATAAAAAAGAAGAATTTTTAAAGTTATGGAGTAATGTAGTAATAGAATTAAAACCTACTCGTGTATTAGATGTAATAAATGAAAAAGAGATTAACTTATTAATCGATATTATAAAAAATAACATAAGTACTTATTTAATAGTTTCCTTTGTTTCATTTTTAGCAATAATATTAACGTTAGTTTCTAATTATTACTTTAGTACACTTATTAAAAATAGTGCATTAAGTATATTAATATTTTTCTTGTTTATAACTTTTATTAAAGAAATAAATGATTATATAAGAGGATTAATAATAATTAAATTAGAAAGTAAAATAGAAAGTGATATTAATAAAACTACACATGAAAAATTGTTATTGCTCCCATATTATTATTTTAATAGTAGAACTACAGGTGATATTATTTCAAAGATGCAAGATTTAGATTATATTAAAGAACTTATAATTAAAGTGCCTATCTATTTACTAATTGATATTACTCTTATGGTTTTATCTACAATTATACTTTTAAATATAAGTATTAAATTATATATAATATTTTTGTTTGTATGTTTATTATATTTTTTAGTGTTATTACTATTTGATAAAAAAATAAAAAAAATGATACGTATAAATCAAGAAAACAAAATAATAAATAATGAAATATTAATAGAGAATATAAAATCTATAAACACGATTAAAAATTTAAATATAGAAAGTGTAAGAAATGATATATTTAATCAATCATATGATAGTTACCTTAAAGATAAAAAACGATATGAAAAAACAATTAATAAAGAATTATTCATAAGAAATTTAATAATACTTATGGGTTTAAATATTATACTTTATGTAGGCATAAAAATAGTAGATCTTAAAGAATTAATACTTTTTGACTCAATTGCAATATATTTTTTAGAAGCCATTAAAAATATTTGTGAATTAAACCCATTATATAAGAATGCGATAAATGCGTTAAAAAGAGTCAAAGAGATATATAAAATTGATATTCCTTCCTATCAAAAATTAGAAATTGATAATTTTGATATTCATATAAATAATCTTAGTTATTCATATAATGGTTATAAAAATATTTTTAAAAACCTAAATTTAAATATATTAAGTAAAGAAAAAATTGCTGTAACAGGATTTTCTGGTTGTGGTAAAAGTACATTATTTAAATTAATAAATAAAACATATCAAATAGAAAATAACAAAATATTTATCGGGAAAACTGATATTAATAAGATAAATACAAGTGATATAGTTTCTTATATATCACAAGAAGAAATATTATTTAAAGATACTTTATATAATAATTTAACATCATATAAAAATATTAAAAATGAGACTGTAATGAAAATTAGTAAAATAACAGGTCTTGATAAAGTTATTAAAAGTAAAAATATGAATTTAAATAGTTTTATATTAGAAGATGGTATAAATTTTAGTAAAGGTGAAAAACAAAAAATAATTTTGACAAGAGTTTTACTTAAAAATAATAATATATTAATATTAGATGAAGCATTAAATGCATTAGATGAAAGTGAAGAATGCAAGATATTAAATAGAATTATAAAGTGTTATAGAAATAAAACAATTATTTATATAACACATAGGAAAAAATGTATTTCTTTATTTGATAGAGAAATAAAATTGAAAGGAGAGGTATGAAAGAATTAAACAATATTGAATTAAATAATATAAGTGGTGGTTTTAAATGGATAATAGGAGGTGTGATTGGTGGTATTTTAGCATTTATTGTAGGAGTATTAGATGGTTTTACAAGGCCATTAAAATGTAATAGTTAATTATGAGAGAGTTAAAAATAAATGAATTAAATAGTATAAGTGGTGGATGCATAATATCACGCTATATATATAAGTTTATTATAAAAACATTCCGATTATTTTTTAAACCGACATTTATGTAAAGGAGGAATTATGGAACTTAATAAAAAAGAATTAAATGATATTATTGGAGGTAGTATTTCTGGAAGTATTATATCGAGTATAGTAAGGGGTGGAATACTTATATTAGAACTTGGTAGAAGTTTTGGAAGTGCATTAAGAAGATTACTAAAGAAAAAATATTGCTAAATAAAAATTCTCAGCTAAGTATGCTTAGTTGAGAATTTATATTTTATATGGTATTATATATATGGATGTGATGATATGAATACTGATAAATTAAAGATAATAGTTAATGGAAAGACTATAGAATATGATATTGTAAAAATATTATTACCAACTAATGCAAAATATAAATATATAGTATATAAAGATAATAAAGAAAATCTCTATTCATCTAGATTTGATGTTGATAATAATAATAATATTATCCTTTCAGATCTTAAGTATAAATATGAATTTGATTATGTAAATAGAATATTAAATGGTGATAACAATGAAAAATAAAAAAGTAAAAAATAATTGGTTTATTAGTATGTCTTCATGGCAAAAAGCTTTATTTGCAACTATAGTATCAGTAGATATTTTAGCTACAGGAGTAGCAGGACACCTTATATATGATTTATCAAAAGATAAAGAAAATAAAGAAGATAATATAGATACTAAAGAAAGTATTGTTACATATGCACCAATTACAGAAGAAATGATTGAACTTCAAGTAACTGATCGTGATGAGTTAATGGAAGAGTATGAGTTAATAAATTCTAGTTTTTCTAAAGATACAAGTTGTTATAATTATGCTTTAGCATCTTCACCGGTATTTCCAATTAAAAATGTATGTACTAGTAGTGATATTATGATGGAAGTATTTACTAAAAACTTAGATACTCCTTGTTTTCTTGATAACTTAAATATAGATGAAGTAGAATTTTATGAAGAACAAAAATCAAAAATAATTGAAGAAGTAATAAAAGAGTATGATGCATATTTTCCTTTAAGTGAATCATCATACATTCCAGAAGAATTTTATAAAACGTGTGAAAAACATACATATTTAGGAAATAGCCCAATAGAAGAAACTATAGTTATTGATAAAACAGAAGTAGATGATTCCATTTTAAATAAAGTATTAAATAATCAAGAATTAATGAGTAGTATTAATGAATGTAGTACAAAGTATAAAATCGATAAAAGCTTGCTTATTGCAGTTGCAACAGTTAATCTTGAAGTAAATGGAGAAGATGCTTTTCTTAATAATCCAATGGGAATTGGTTTTCCATTAAAAGGCTTTAATTCGTGGATAGAACAATTTGATGAAAACGATAATTATACAAGTTTAAAAGATACTATATATGGTGAGCAATTAACGAGATTTAAAAAAGAGTGTGAAAGTAATGGAATTATGGGTAATGTAGAGTTTGGTGCGATGATTATGCAGCATTGCCTTGATAATCCAGTTGAAGATTCTACTTTACTTCATAGTGTGTATTTATATTTTGATTATAAAAGTAATCCAGATAAAGCCCAGGCATTAACAAATAAAGCATTAAATTATATGTTTAGATTAGCTAATGATAGTGAGATTAAATTACAATATTATATGCCTGTTGATGAACGTAATACAACTACACCATTAAATGAAAGATTTGCATATAGAGTAGAGACTATAGTATCATCTGATATAAAAGAATACTTAGGGAATATGTATGATATGTATGCAAGAGTAACATATAATATGGCAAAAGAAAATACTAAAAATATGGTTGTTATAAAATAAAAAAAGAAAAAATTAATTTTCTTTTTTTTATAAATCTAATACTTGAGTATCATCAAGAGATGGAGGTTTAATAATAGTTTGAACATTATTTACAGGTTCATTACTAACTGATGGGGTATCAGATTTGAATAAACTTTTCTCAGTTACAGGTGAATAAATTTTAGCACTATTTTTTACATCGTTAACATTAAGTTGACTAGTTTTAGATAATTCAGTTTGCTCAATTGCATTATGTAAGTCATACTTATATGCACTTGATGCATTTTTATCATCAGCAACATCATCAAGTTCGATTAATTTAATTATTTCTTCAAAAGTGGTATATCCATTTATTACTTTTTCAAGACCATCTTGAAGTAGAGTATTAACATCAGTATTGTATACTAAATTACGAAGTTCATCTTTAGGCATATTATTAGAAATTGCATCTCTTATTTCTTGGGTAATTAATAATACTTCATGAATTGCAATACGACCTCTATAACCACTTCCACATTCAGGACATCCAACTGCAGAATATATTTCATTTATTTCCATACCAAATACTTTTCTAAATATTTCTTTTTCATAACTATTAGTTGGTCTTTTTTTCTTACATTTATCACATAATTTTCTTGCTAGTTTCTGTGAAATTATTCCTTCAAGAGCACTTGCAAGTAAGTATCTTTCAACTTCCATATCAAGTAAACGTTCAATTGTATTAAGTGAGTTATTAGTATGTATTGTTGATAATACTAAGTGACCAGTAATAGATGCTCTAACTGCTATTTTTGCTGTTTCATTATCACGAATTTCTCCGATCATTACTATATCTGGGTCTTGTCTTAATACAGAACGCAATACATTAGCAAATGTTAAACCAATTTCACTATTAACTTGAACTTGGTTAATTCCTTTTATATTCATTTCTATCGGATCTTCAACCGTAATAAGGTTAGTTTCAGTTCTATTTAATTTTTGTAAAATAGAGTATACAGTAGTAGATTTACCACTACCAGTCGCACCTGTAACTAATATTATACCAGAAGGTATATTTATAAGTTTTGAAATCTTTTTAAAGTTTCTTTCACTAAATCCTAAGTATTCAATACCTTTTAAACTCATCGAATAATCAAGAATACGAATAACTATTTTTTCACCTTCATTAGTTGGCAAAGAAGAAACACGGAGATCCAAATTTTCTTCTTTAATAGTAGTTTTAATCGCACCGTCTTGTGGTAATCTTACTTCAGTAATATTCATACCAGACATAATTTTAATACGTGTAATCAAATTTTTCTTAAGAGTGTTTGGTATAGTTGTATAATCTGATAATAATCCGTCAATACGAATTCTAACTTTCATTTCATCTTCTTCAGGGTCAAAGTGAATATCACTAGCACCCCTTTTAGAAGCATCATAAAGTATTTCATTTACTACTTCAACTATAGGCAACTTCTCATAATCAAAAGTTTTAATCATAAACTGCCTCCCAATTTATTCTTTCTAAAATACCTATGGTATTTATTATAAATTTATTATATAATAATAGAGGAATAATATCAAGTAAGAATTTTGGGGTGATATGATGAAAAAAAAGAGAAATGGTTTCTTTTTGTCAGAAACAATGATAGTAATGACAGTCGTTGCAGTTGTTATATTAGGAGTATTTAAAGTATTCTCAAGTGTTTACACAAGATATAAAGAAAGTGAGAACTATAATACAATAAATTCAATAAATGCTCTTTCAATATTAAACCAATACTATGACTCATATGATATTAATATATTAACTATATTAAATGGAAATTATTATGTTGATTTAACTAACTTAGATACATATGAAAGTGAACATTATGACAATTTAAAAAGTACACTTAATGTAGATAAGGTGTATTTATTTGATGGAACTAAGTTATTTAGTGGAGAGAATATATATAATTTTGATCTAAATACAAGAAAGTACTTAAAAACATTAAGTAAGAAAAATTATGATACTATGCTTGTAGTAAAACTAAAAAGTGAAGAGTATGCTAGTGTAGAAGTAAAAGGTAATGAAATAGTTACTTTAGTAGGAGACTCTAACGATGAATTTGTAACGTATGTAGAGTTAAATACTGAGTTTTTTGATCCAGGATATATTAACTGGATTGGTGATAAACCTAAAATAACAGGATCAGTAGATACTACGAAAGAAGGAACATATTATTTAACATATGACTTTAATGGATATTTATTAAGAAGAAAAGTAATAGTAACAAAAGCTGTTTATAACTATGATTACACAGGTGGTGCTCAAACATTTACTGCACCATCTTCAGGATATTATAAATTAGAAACTTGGGGTGCTCAAGGTGGAACATCTTTAAATAATAATGTTCTTACAACACCAGGTGGATATGGGGGATATAGTAAAGGAGTAGTTTATTTAAAAAAAGGTGAAACTGTATACATATATGTTGGTGGAAAAGGTCAAGATGGTACAAAAGGTAAAAATGCTACAGGGGGATATAATGGTGGTGGAAGTGGAACATGGGATACCACTGATGATGAAAGTGGTGGTGCAGGAGGAGGAGCCACACATATTGCAAAAGCATCAGGATTATTGTCATCATTAGAAAGTAACAAATCATCAATTTTAATAGTAGCTGGTGCAGGAGGAGGCTCTAGTTGGACATATGAAGTTGGACATGGTGGGGGCTTTACAGGAGTAGTGACTAAAACTACTAATCAATCAGTAGCAAATCAAGTAATGGGTTATGCATTTGGAAAAGGCCAAAATGCAACTGGTGTAGGTGCTAATGATGGAGTTGGTGGAGGAGGCGCTGGATATTATGGTGGATATTCAAACGATGTAAAAAACAAATCTGCCGGTGCTGGTGGTTCAGGGTACATTGGAAATGATTTATTAACAAATAAAGCAATGTATTGTTATGGGTGTGTAAATTCTACATCCCCAGATACATATACAGTATCAACTACAAATGTATCTGATACTGCAATCGAAAACTATGCTAAAAAAGGAAATGGTTATGCAAGAATAACACTTGCATATAAAGAAGAAAGTGAAGATGCTAAAACTTATAATTATACAGGTAATGTTCAAACATATACAGTTCCTAAAACAGGTTGGTATAGAATAGAAGCATGGGGTGCAGCCGGTAATAACAATTATAGTGATTATGTAAAAACTTTAATACCAACAAAAGGTGGTTATACAAAAGGAGAAATTTACTTAACAAAAGATGAAAAACTTTATGTGTATGTTGGAGGTATAAGAGAAACATTTAACTGTTGTACACAACAATCTGGTGTTGGTTCTGGTGGCGCTACTGACATAAGGCTAGTTAGTGGGGATTGGAATAATGCTGATTCATTAAGAAGTAGAATAATGGTTGCTGGTGGAGCTGGTGGCTCTTACCTTGATCCAAGTGCTCCAAGAGGCGGAAGTGCTGGTGGACTTATATCTGAAAATGTAATTTTAAGTTATGAAACAACACATCTTGCAGGGCCTACTACACAAACATCTAGTGGAGCTGCTGGTACTAGTGGATCAGTTGGTGGATTTGGATATGCCGGTACTGTAACAAATATAGCATATAGCCCAGGTGGTGGTGGCTACTATGGTGGAAGTGGAGCAGCAGCAAGTGCAGGTGGTTCATCATTTATATCTGGATATGCTGGTGTTAATGCAATAGATTCATCAGGAAATCACACAAATGATACAAAACACTATAGTGGTAAATACTTTATTAATGGAGAAATGCAAGCAGGAGTTAATTTAGAATCTGGTAAAGCAAGAATAACATATATAGGTGAAAATAAATCAACCAGAAATACGAAACTAGATAATGTAAGATATATAAAAGATTGTGTTTCAGGTAACCAAACTGATAGTACAAATAGATGGAATGAAATACAAGCAATATATAATGGTAGCAACATTGCAAAAGGAAAAACTGCTACTATGGTAAGTGGTACTTTATCACTACCTGCAAAAATAACTGATGGAGATATAGGAAAATATGCTACAGGGAATGATTCATATAGTACTGGTAACTGTGTATTAATAGATTTAGGACAAAGCTATAATCTTGATGAAGTTGCTGTATGGCGTAATTATGAAACAATATTTAATGCTACTAAAAATACAGTTACATCAGTATCAAGTGATAATACTAACTGGACTACTATAATAACAGATAGTAAAATAGAAACTCCAGAAGGTAAAAGAATGACGGCATATTATTACGATAATGAACAAAATAATATATTAACTAATTATACTTTTAGTGATTATACAAAAGTAGACTGGCCTTGGGATAAAACTTTAAATAGAAGTTTAGGAATTGTCCCTACAAATTGGTCTAGTTATAATAGTGGAGTAGAAGAACCTGAAAAAGGATATCATGCGAGATTTGATAATAGTCCATTTGGTTATAATATGGTGGTATTTCCTAATTTAAATTCATCTATAAATCAAACTGGAAGATGGATGGGTATATATATAAATAGCATTAATGCGAATGTAATAAAAGCAAATGCGACTTATGAAGTAGTTATGGATATTTATCCAACAATAAAAGAATTTACTGTAACAGGTGGTATATGGCATAGTAATAAGAATACTCAAACTTATGAATTTTCTAGTGCATTCTTTACAATTGCCACATCAAAAGAAAATATAAATAAATGGATAACTGTAAGAAGAGTAATTACAACACCTACAACTTTAAATGAATCTGCAGGAACTAATTTATTTATTTATGGTAATGCTGGAAAAGAAGGAACAGCATACGTAAGAAATATAAAACTTAGAAGAGTGAGTTAATTTATAATACTTTCCATATAAAGAATATTATTGTAGATATAGATGCATGTAATATCCTTGAAATAAAATATGGAAAGTATTTTATTTTTGTATCACTAATAATACTTAGTACTTGCATATGTACGGATAGCCCACCAAAAGAAATAAAAAATACAGAAATTAATGCTTGTTTATATAATGGTATTTTAAGCATACTTAAATATTTTAATCCTTGTGTCATTTCAAATATTCCATTAATTATTGATTTATAATAAGGACTAACACTTAAATTATTATTAATAAGAGTAGTCAGTACTAAAAATATAGTAACTGTGCCTAAAATTAGTAATAAAGTACTAATACTACTTGTTATAGCATTAGATAACATTTGACCAAATGATTTATCAGTTCTAGAACTATTCATACTAATAATTGCATTTTTTAAAGATACTTTTGTAGTGTCTTTTTTCGATATATAATAATTTCTAAATATTAAACCAATAAATAAGTTTCCAATATAATGTGATATTAAAATACACATACCAATTTCTTTATTATTTAAGAAAGTTATTGAAAGGGTGCCTAGTATAAATAATGGATTAGAAAAATGAGTAAATGTAAGAAGTTTAGTTGCTTCTTTATCATTGATTTCACCATTTAAATATAGTTCTTTAGTGTATTTAGCACTACTAGGAAATCCACTTAAAATGCTTAATATAATTATAAATGCTCCAGTACCATTTATTTTAAATAATTTATACATAACATCTTTAAGAAGTGTACCAAGTAATTTGGGGAAACCTAAATCTATAAGTATATTTCCAATAACAAAAAATGGAAACAAAGATGGGAATATACTATTTTCCCATATATTAAATGAAAATTTAACTGATTCTAAAACATCAGCACTTTCAATTAATACTTCTACACTTATTAATATCATTATTAAAAGAAGTAAAACATTTGATAATATTTTTTTCATAATAACTCACTTTCTGATATACTAATATAAAGAGGGATAAGATGATTAGTAAATTATATTCAAAAATAAAAAATTTTTTAAAAGATAATATAATATATATTTTGTTAGTATTAATAACTATTACTATTTCTAATATACCAATGCCTTATCATATAGAAACTTATGGAGGATTAATTAATATTAAAAATAAAGTAATAGTAGATAATGAATATGAAAGTATGGGCTCATATAATTTAACCTATGTTTCTGAGATAAAAAGTAATATTTTTACAGTACTTTTATCTAAATTTAATAAAGACTGGGATTTATATAAAAATGAAAATACTAAAGAAAAAGCATCTGATTTGAATTTAAGGGGAGAATTACTTTTATATAATTCATTTAGTAATGCCACGTATGTTGCATATACATATGCGAAAGAAAAAATAAACATTGTATCATCAAGTGTATATGTTATTTATATAGACAAAGATGCATCTACTAACTTAAAAGTAGGAGATAAAATTAATTCTGTTAATGGCTTTGATATATCAAGTTTAAGTAATTATTTAAATGTTGTAGAAAATAGTAAAAAAGGTGATAAGTTAAAATTAATCGTTAATGATAATGAAGAAAAATATATAGTGGTAAGTGAATATAATGGTAAAAAAAATACACTTATAGCTTTAATATGTAATAATTCATATGATAAGAACGTAACATTTAATTTTAATAAAAATGAATCGGGCCCATCAGGAGGATTTATAATAGCACTTAGTATTTATGATAAATTAGTATCTGCTGATATATCTCGTGGGTATAAAATATCTGGTACAGGAACAATTGATATAAATGGTTTAGTTGGAGAAATTGATGGTGTTAAATATAAATTAAAGGGCGCAGTTAAAAATAAAGCGGATATTTTCTTTGTTCCTGTTAATAATTATAATGAAGCAATTAAAGAAAAAAACGAAAACAATTATGATATAGACATAGTTAAAATATATAAATTTAGTGATGCGATTAAGTATTTAGAAAGTAAGTAATTAGTTTTATAAACTAATTTTCTTTTGTAATAATATTCACTTTAAAATCATATTAATTAATGGAAAGAGAGGAATGTTATGAAACAAATTGTACCTTTTGTAAAAGAAATCGAACTAAAAAACAATATTGAGGAAATTACTAGTATATCTTTAGATCACACTTTAAAAAGTAATGGATTAAATGAAATAAATGGAGAATTTTCTTTATATTTTGAGTATAAAGAAAACGAAATAAGTGTAAATACAGAATCATATTCATGTAAGATACCATTTAATATAGATTTGGATGATAGATACATATTAAAAGATTCTAATATAGATATTGATGATTTTTATTATGAAATAGAAGATAGAAAAGTTATACTTCATATTGATGTATTAGTAGATAATATTGATATAAAAGAAAGTGAAATTGAAATTATGCCAAGAAATATTGATAAAAAAGTATCAGAAGAATTTAATGATGAAAGAGCTATTGAAGAAGAAAAAGGGGATGAAGATATTAAAATAGATGATTTATTTAAAGAAATTGATACAGATGTAGATTTAAGTGTGCCTAAAGAAGATGAAGAAGAAAGTAAAAAAACTATAGAAATATTTGAAACGTTTGATTCGAAAAGTGAAACTTATGTTACATATAATGTACATATAGTAAGAGAAAATGATACTATTGATTCTATATGTAGTAAGTATGGTGTTACAAAAGAAGAATTATCTAATTATAATGAGTTAAAAGATATTAAATTTGGTGATAAGTTAATAGTACCAACATATAAAAAATGAAAATATTAAAAGAAGTATTTGGTAATGATAAAAAAATATCTAATGTAACAAAAAAAGGAAAATGTATAATTGCAAAAGTAGATGAAGATTATATAGTGCTTAAAGAAAAAAATAATCATAATATAAATGAAACTTATGATTATTTAATATCAAGGGGTTTTTCATATTTTCCAAAAATTAAGTATGATAATTATAAATATAATTTGTATGAATATATAAAAGAAGTTAATGTTCCACTTGAACAAAAAGCTTTTGATATGATGAATTTATTATCATTACTTCATAATAAAACTACATTCTATAAAGAAATGGATATGGATGAATATAAAGGAATATATGAAGGAGTTATTAATAAGATAAATAATACAATTACATATTATGATAATCTTATGAATATAATAGAAAGTCATGTATTTATGAGTCCATCAGAGTATTTAATTGCAAGAAATATATCTAAAATTTATGGTGCGCTTAACTATGCAAAAATAACTATAGATGAGTGGTATAACATAATTAAAGTAAGTGCAAAAAAAAGAGTTGTACTTCTTTATAATAATATAGATTTAGATCATGTTATAAGAAATAAAGAACTCTATTTAATTAATTTTGAAAAAACTAAACAAGGAATACCTATTTACGATTTATATGATTTTTATAAAAAATATGCATTTTCTTTTGACTTTGTTGATTTGATAAAATATTATGAAAGTAAATATCCATTATTAAAAGAAGAAAAATTACTATTTTATACTTTAATATCGATACCAGATATTATTAAATTTACAGACACTGAGATAAATAATTGTAAAACATGTAAAGATATAATTGATTTAATTTATAAATCAGAAGTATTAATATCTAAAAATACAGAAGAAGGAAATAGTGAATAATGCCATGATTTCTAAAAAAAGAATGATGGCATTTATTTTACATGTAACAAAAACAGTAAGTATTGCTTGATAAAATACACCAAACACTAAAAACCAGAAAAAGCATAACCAAAGTAAGGCACCTTTAAAAAATGGAAACATATTACGCATAGTATCACCTAATATATAATATTCATCTGTAAAATAATGGTTATTTGTTTATTTTATTTAAGTAGTACTAAAAAAATAATGGTTATTTATATATTTTTGTGATATTATAATATTGAGGTAAATGATATGAAGAATAATAAAGGAATGATATTATCAACATATGTATATATGTTACTTGTTTTTTTCTTATTACTACTAGGAACAATGTTAGTAGTTTTAAACAATACAAAATTACTTGCAGATAAATTAAAAGAAAATGCAAAAGATAATCCAGCTATTAATAAAGATTTAGTAAGTCTAGTATTAAATGGTGATGATGAAATGGTAATTGTAAAAGGAGATACATTTATTGATCCAGGATATATAGCAAAAACGCAAAGTGGAAAAACTTTAACTGCGAAAGTAGAAGGAAATGTAGATACAAGCACAATTGGTGAATATATAATTACCTATACAATAAAGTATAAGCAATTTAGTAAAATGATAACTAGAAAAGTATACGTTACAGGAGCAAGTACTAAAGATTACATTGAAAACTTATATAATGATGATGAAGCAAGAACAAAAAATGGGTTAAAGAAAGATAATACAAGTGATAAGAATATAAGGTATGAAGGATCTAACCCAAATAATTATGTAAAATTTAATGATGAATTATGGAGAGTAATTGGAGTATTTGGTGACAATGTAAAAATAATAAGAAGTGAATCAATTGGTAAATTATCTTGGGATTCATCGGCATCAAATATATATAGCGGATATGGAATAAACGAATGGAGTGCATCTGATTTAAAAGAATATTTAAATACAATGTATTATGGCGGTTCTACTGTAACTTGTTATGGAGGTCGTAATAATGCAACAACAACATGTCCAACAGCAAGTTTGAGCGAAACTGCAAAATCAATGATAGATAACCATATATGGAATACGGGGGCAATAAATTACAAAAAAGATACTACTATAATGAATCAACAAACATATCAATTAAATACAGTACCAGTTTACAATGCAGAAAGAGGTAATGAAAGTGGTAAAGTGTGTTCAAGTAGTTCTTATTGCGTTGATACTGTACCAAGAACAACAAAATGGCAAGGCTATGTTGCATTACCATATGCGACTGACTGGGCATATGCAAGTAGTGAGGTCGCATGCAAAACAGATATACATGCCGGATATGATGTTACAAACGATTCAGCAGATAATATGACATGTAAAAAGAATAACTGGATGCATTATGGTAGTACAGCAACTGACGGAATGTGGACAATATCTGCTTATGCTCCTACTGATGGTGCTTATGTTGTATGGCTTGTTTATGGCAATGGAGTTGTATCTCATAGTAATGCTGCTGGTCCTGCATATGTTTTTCCAACCACATATCTTAAATCTGACGTAAAAATAACATCTGGAAGTGGTACTAGTGCTGATCCGTATATATTATCAACAAGTTAATATATTTATAAAAAGTAAAAGAATTTCTACTTAATGTTGAAATTCTTTTTTTATGTAAGTAGCGTCTATGGATAAAAAAGCGCATAAAAATAGTTGATATAAAAACAAACGTTTGGTATAATACACGATAAGGGAGGTTTGTAAAAATGAGTAGTATAGAAGAATATACAGAAAAAACTTTTGAAAGTATAAAACATATTGATGAATTTGAAAATGAATTTTGGGAGGCAAGAGAATTAATGCCTTTACTAGAATATAGTAAATGGGAAAATTTTCATAAAGTTATAGTACGTGCAATGATTGCATGTGAAACTAGTAATAATAAAGTAAGCGACCATTTTCCTGAGTTCAGGAAAATGGTTGATATAGGTTCAAAGACAAAAAGAGAAACAATTGATTATCATTTATCTAGGTATGCTTGTTATTTAATAGTGCAAAATGCAAATCCTAGAAAAAAATCAGTAGCGCTTGGACAAACATATTTTGCAATACAAACAAGGAAACAGGAAATTACTGAATCAGAATATTCAAGATTAACTGAAGATGAAAAGAGATTATATACTAGAATTCTTGTTAATAATAAGAATAAATATTTATTTAAAACTGCTAGAGAATCTGGAGTAGAAAATTTTGGTAAATTTAATAATTGTGGATATAAAGGGCTTTATAATGGAGAAACAGCTAAACAAATAGCAAAACGTAAAAATATAAAAGAAGATGAAGATATTCTTGATTATATGGGTAGTGAGGAATTAGGTGCAAATTTATTCCGTATTACACAAACAGAAGCCAAACTAAAAAAAGATAATATAGGTAATGAAGATGATGCTTGTTTAACTCACTATAATGTAGGTAAAACAGTTAGAAGGGCAATTGAAGAACTTGGTGGTAATATGCCGGAAACTTTGCCAACTCCAGAAAAATTTATAAAAGTATTAGAAAAAGATGAATTACAAAAAATTGAAAACAATTAAAAAATATAATTACGTTTTAGATTATTCTATATTAGGAAATAGTAAAAAAATAATTATACTATCATGAGTTTTCATATATAGTTATCTAACTATATAACTTAAATCAAGTGTAAAAATAACAGAGGGAAGTGGAACAAACAATAATCCATACATATTGGGATGGAATTAAAATATTACAAACGAAATAATAAAATATTTTTGGTAAAATTAATAAGCAAAGTAGACTTTGTGTGAGTGATTTGGTATAATACATGTATCTACTTTGAAGAAAAGGTTTTATTAAGCGAATTTAAAGAGAGTTAGTGGTTGGTGTAAACTAATAATTTGATAATAAAATGTAGTTTCTGAGTATTATTACTGAGTTAAGTAAGTAATAACGTTATCTGCGTTAAAGAATAAAGTGCATAGAATCTATGAACTAAGGTGGTACCGTTCTTATGAACCCTTAGATTATGGGTTCTTTTATTTTAGGAGGCTATATGTTAAATATAAGTGTTGCAAAAGATGCATTTGAAAAATATGTTAGTAAATATGATATGACTGATCCAAAGGTAAAGTTAAAATATCATCATACGTATAGAGTATGTGAACAAAGTCTTAATATATCTAAAAGTTTAGGATTAAATGAAGAAGAGACTAATCTTGCATATGTTATAGCGCTTCTTCATGATATAGGTAGATTTAGACAAGAAGAAGTTTACCATACGTTTAATGATTTAAAAAGTATAGATCATGCACTTTTAGGATGTACTATATTGTTTGATGAAGGGTTAATTAAAGAGTTTGTGAGTGATGAAAAGTATTATCCAGTTATTAAAGATGCAGTATTTAATCACAACAAATATAGTATTGATTGTGAAGATGAACATACTTTACAATGCAAAATAATAAGAGATGCAGATAAAATAGATATAATGTATGCGGCTATAGTAATTGGTGATATCGCACTTAAAGAAGATGATAGTGATATTAGTGATGAAGTTAAAAATGCATTTTTAAATGGTATTTCTATAAATCATTCGATGAAAAAAACAGTAAATGATTCAATAATTACAAGGCTTGCATTTGTTTATGATCTTAATTTCAAATATTCTTATGAATATTTTCGTGATAATAGATTTATAGATTTGTTTTATGAAAAATTAAAAAATAAAGAGAAATTTAAAGAATATATAGATATTATAAATAGTTATATAGAAAGGAAGTGTACGTATGCTAGAGGCAAAGTATTCACACAGTAAAGTAGAAGAAGGTAAATATGATTTTTGGTTAAAAAATGATTATTTTAAGAGTGGAGATTTAACTAAAGAACCATTTACAATTGTTATTCCTCCTCCAAATGTAACAGGTAAATTACATTTAGGGCATGCTTATAATACGTCTATACAAGATGTAATAATAAGATATAAAAGAATGCAAGGGTATGATGCGTTATGGCTTCCAGGTATGGATCATGCTGCTATTGCAACTGAGGCAAAGGTAGTAAAAAAATTAAAAGAAAGAAGAATAAATAAATATGAGTATGGTAGAGAAAACTTTTTAAATGCTTGTTGGGATTGGACTTATGAATATGCAGGTAATATAAGAAGTCAATGGGCAAAATTGGGTTTATCACTAGATTATACTAAAGAAAGATTTACATTGGATGAGGGGCTTAATAAAGCGGTTAATAAAGTATTTGTTGATTATTATAATGAAGGAATTATATATAGGGGAGAAAAGATAATAAACTGGGATCCAGAAGCTAAGACTGCACTGTCAAATGAAGAGGTTATATATAAGGATGTAGAGGGTGCTTTTTATCATTTGAAATATTATATAGAGGGCACTAATAAATACTTAGATGTTGCAACAACGCGTCCAGAAACATTGTTTGGTGATACTGCTATAGCAGTAAATCCATCTGATGAAAGATATAAAGACTTAGTTGGTAAAAATGTAATACTTCCAATTGTTAATAGATTAATACCTATTATTGCAGATGAACATGCTATGCCTGAATTTGGTACTGGATGTGTTAAAATAACTCCAGCACATGATCCAAATGATTTTGAAGTTGGTAATAGACATAATTTAGAAAGAATAGTAGTTATGAATGAAGATGCTACTATGAATGAAAATGCAAAAGGATATACTAATCTTACAAGAGAAGAGTGTAGAGAAAAATTACTTGCTGATTTAAAAGAAAAAGATTTACTAATAAGAGTAGAAAAAATTACACACTCAGTAGGTCATTCTGAAAGAACAGGTGTAATGGTTGAACCTTATTTATCAAAGCAATGGTTTGTTAAGATGGGCACGCTTGCAAAAAATGTTTTAGATAATCAAAAAAATAAAGATACAAAAATTAATTTTGTGCCTGAAAGATTTGAAAAAATATTAAATCACTGGATGGAAATTAGTTATGATTGGTGTATATCAAGACAATTATGGTGGGGACATAGAATACCTGCGTGGTATAAAGGTGATGAGGTTTATGTAGGAATAAATCCGCCAGTTGGTGAAGGATGGTGCCAAGATGAAGATGTTCTTGATACATGGTTTTCAAGTGCATTATGGCCTTTTAGTACACTAGGATGGCCTACTAATAAAGAATATAATAGATATTATCCAAACGATTGCTTAGTAACTGCATATGATATTATATTCTTCTGGGTAGCACGTATGGCATTTCAAGCATTAAAAATAACTGGACAAAGACCATTTAAAGATTGTATTATTCATGGATTAATAAGAGATAAAAATGGAAGAAAAATGAGTAAATCATTAGGTAATGGAATTGATCCTATGGATATGATTGATGAGTATGGTGCAGATGCATTAAGATTTTATCTTACAACAGATTGTGCTTTAGGAACAGATTTAAGATTTGATACAGAAAAACTTAAATCAACATGGAATTTTATTAATAAATTATGGAATGCATCAAGATTCTGCTTAATGAATATAGAATCTTTAGAAAGTATAGATTTAAAAGATTTACATAGTCATGATAAGTGGATACTTACAAAATATGAAAAAACTGTTAAACAAGTAACTAAGTTTATGAATAAGTATGAATTTAATAATGTAGGAAGTATATTATATTTATTTATTTGGGATGATTTCTGTGATAATTATATAGAAATGAGTAAGTTTACAAATGATACTGTTGAAACAAAAAGCACACTTTGTTATGTATTAAGTGGAGTATTAAAAATGCTTCATCCATTTATGCCTTTTGTAACAGAAGAAATATATCAAATGTTACCAGTAGTTGATAGTAAATCTATAATGATAAGTGAATATCCAAAATATGATAAGCATTTTGTATTTGAAAGTGAATTTGAAAAAATAGAAAATACAATTGCATTTATTCGTAAGTTTAGAAATGTATGTGCAGAAAATAGTATTCCAAAAACAGCATTAGTAAGGATAAATAATAATGAAGATTATGATTTGATCATTAAAGTATTAAGATTAGAAAATAGACTAGTAAATATTAATCAAGATGTAACTAAATATGATATAAAAGAAAATATTTTTGATATGTCTATATATTATGAGAAAGAAATAAATAAAGAAGAAATAGAAAAAGAAATTAATTCTTTAAGGGTTAGTATAGAAAGAAGAGAAAAATTGTTATCAAATGATGGATATGTAAATAAAGCACCTGCTAACTTGGTTAATGAAGAAAGAAAAAAACTTGAAAATGAAAAAACAAAATTGGAAGAATTAATAAATAAATATAATTAATGGGGTAACTTAATGTTGCTCTTTTTTAATAAAAAGCAAAAATATATGTTATAATATTACATAGGTTGTGATTATATGGAAGATATTAAGTATTTAACGGTTACAGAGTTAAATAAAATTATAAAATATAAATTTGATAATAGTGCATTTTTTAATAGAGTTTTTATAAAAGGTGAAATATCAAACTTTAAAGTACAAATGCCTAGTGGACACTGTTATTTTACAATAAAGGATGAAGGAAGTAGACTTTCTGCAATTATGTTTAGGGGTACTGCTAGTCGTGTAGGTACTAATTTTAAAGATGGAGATATGGTTAATGTTATAGGTAAAATAAGTGTATATGAACCATCTGGAAATTACCAAATATATATTGAATCTATGGAACAAAGTGGTAGTGGTGATCTTTATAAAAAATTCTTAGAACTAAAAGATAAACTATATAAGGAAGGTTTATTTGATGAATCTAAGAAAAAAGAAATACCAAAATTTCCTAAAAAAATAGGAATAGTAACTGCATCTACAGGAGCAGCAATAAGAGATATATTAACTACTATTAAAAGAAGATATCCACTTTGTGAAACAATACTTTTTCCTTGCCTTGTTCAAGGAGTTGGAGCTAAAGAAGATATAGTTAAAAATATTAAACTTGCAAATACATATGATATTGATACTTTAATTGTAGGAAGAGGTGGAGGCTCTATAGAAGATTTATGGGCATTTAATGAAGAAATTGTTGCAAGAGCAATATATGATTCAAAAGTACCTGTGATAAGTGCAGTAGGTCATGAAATAGATTTTACTATTTCTGATTATGTAGCAGATAAAAGAGCAGCAACTCCAACAGCAGCAGCAGAACTTGCTGTTCCTAATGTTAATGAACTTTTACTAAGTATAGATAAATGTTATGAAAGATGTACTAATAGTGTAGTATCTTTAATTAATAGATATAAAGAAATATTAAGCAAAATTAAAAAAAGTAGTATACTTATAAATCCAGTGAATTTGTATAACGCTAAAAAGCAAATGCTTTTAATTGATACTAAAAATTTAAATAATAGTATTAATAATATATTAACTATCAATAATATGCATTTATTTAGGCTTAAAAATAGTTATATAATAACTAATCCGAATATGATATATGAAAAAAAATTAATTGAACTTAAGAATAATATTAATGCATTAGAATTATTAAATCCACTATCTTCATTAAAAAGAGGATATGGAATAGTAAAAAAAGAAAATAAATGTATAGAAAATATTAAAAAAATTAAAATTAATGATAAAATAGATATATATTTACAAGGCGGAGTTGTAAAAAGTATAGTAACAGATATTAAGGAGGAATTATGAAAAGTAAAACATTTGAAGAAAGTTTAAATGAACTTGAAACAATAGTAAAAGATTTAGAAAGTGGAAATGTTAATTTAGATGATGCAATAAATAAATATACTGAAGCTATGAAACTTGTTAAAGAGTGTAGTGATAAAATTAAAAATGCAGAAGAGTTAGTAAGTAAAATAGCATTGGAAAATGGTTCTTTAGAAGATTTTGGAGTTGATGCATAATGAAAAAAATGACTAGTAATGAAATAAGAAGTATGTATCTTGAGTATTTTCATAATCATGGACATACAATCATGCCAAGTGCATCTTTACTTATACTTAATGATCCAACTCTTCTTTGGAATAATGCTGGTGTTACTCCTTTAAAAAAATATTTTGATGGTAGTGTGATTCCAGTAAATAGAAGAATGACTAGTAGTCAAAAATGTATAAGAACTAACGATATAGAATCAGTAGGAGATAATACTCATCATACATTTTTTGAAATGTTAGGTAACTTTTCTATTGGGGATTATTTTAAAGAAGAAGCTATTGAAATGGCTTATGAGTTATTAGTATCACCTGAATATTTTGGTTTTCCAAAAGATAAATTATATTTTACTGTTTATACTAACGATACTGATGCTTACAATAAATGGGTAAGTATGGGAGTAGATGAAAGTCACATAGTAAAACTAGATAGTAATTTCTGGGAGATAGGTGAAGGACCATGTGGACCTGATTCAGAGATATTTTATGACAGAGGGGAAGAATATGATCCAAATCATTTAGGAATTAAACTTTTAACAGATGAAATAGATAATTCAAGATATGTAGAAATATGGAATAATGTATTTAGTCAATTTAATTCAAAAGAAGGATTAAAAAGAGAAGATTATCCACAACTTCCTAGCAAGAATATAGATACAGGTATGGGTCTTGAAAGAATGACTTGTATAATGCAAGGAGTAGAATCAAGTTATGATACAGATTTATTTAGTAAAATAATAAATAAGATAGAAGAATTAAGTAATAAAAAATATGCCAATGATAGAGAATTTAGAATAATTGCAGATCATATACGAACTTTAACTTTTGCAATATGTGATGGTGCAGTATTCTCAAATGAAGGTAGAGGATATGTTGTAAGAAGACTATTAAGAAGAGCTGTACGTTATGGACATAATATAGGTATTGCCGGTAACTTTATGTATAAACTTGTTGATTCAGTAGTAGAAACTATGGAAAATTATTATCCAGAATTAAGAAGCAAGCAAGAATATATAGAAGGTATTATAAAAAAAGAAGAAGAATTATTTGAAAAGACATTACAAAGTGGAGAAAAGAAACTTGATGAAATGTTAGAAAAGTGTGAAGGTAATACTTTAAGTGGAAGTGATGCATTTAAACTTTATGATACTTATGGCTTTCCTTTTGAATTGACACTAGAGTATTTAGAAGAAAAAGGTTATACAGTATCAAAAGAAGAATTTACAATGTGTATGAATGCTCAAAAAGAAATGGCTAGAAATGCTCGTCGTAATGAGGCAAGTATGAATATGCAAAATGAAGCACTTCTTAATTTTAAAGAAGAAACTACATTTACAGGATATAATGATTATCAAACAGAAACAGAAGTAATCGCACTTATAAAAGGTGATAAATTAGTAGATGAACTTACTGATGAAGGATATGTAATATTAAAAAGTACTCCATTTTATGCAGAAATGGGTGGACAAGTTTCTGATACAGGATATATATATAATGATTCTTTAAAAGCAGAAGTAGTAGATATGATAACATCTCCAACTAAGGCACATGTTCATATAGTAAATATAGAAGAAGGAGTAATTAAACTTCATGATAAAGTAACTGCAAGAATTAATGTAAAAAGAAGAGAAGCAATAGAGAAAAATCATAGTGCAACTCACTTACTACATCAATCATTAATAGAAGCTCTTTCTTATGAAGTAGAACAAGCTGGTTCACGAGTTATGGCTGATTCATTAAGATTTGATTTTACATATCCAAATAAAATAACTGATGAAGAAGTAATGATTACAGAAAATTTAGTAAATGAAAAAATAAATACTAAAGTAGATACTATAATTAAAGAAATGCCACTAGAAGAAGCAAAAAAAAGTGGAGCAATACATCAATTTGATGAAAAATATGATGATATAGTAAGAGTAGTAACGTTATATAATTCTACTGAATTATGTGGTGGAACACATGTTAGAAATGTTGGTGATATAAAAAGATTTGCAATTAAGTCAATTGAATCAAAAGGTGCAAATGTTTATAGAATAGAAGCTACTACAGATACTAATATAGAAAGAGAATTATTTGAAGTAATAAAACCATATAATGATGAAATGGTAAAATTATTAAACAAAGCGAAAAATATAATGGATGAATCAAAAAAATATGACATTGATTTATCATTTGATGTAGATATAGATAATTCTAAACCAATGAGTTATAAAGATATTATATTTAATAGAAATGAAGTTATGATGGTTAGAAATAAAGTTAAAGAATTAGAAAAAGAATTTAATATAAAAAAAGAAGAAAAACTATTAAAAGATAACAAAGATTTTTCTAATATAGAAATTATTAATGATAAAGAAACAATAATAAAAGAAGTTTATAATTATGACATACCACTTCTTAAAACATTAGTAGATAATGCATTTAATAAAATATCAAATGGTATAATATTTATTGCTAATATAAAAGAGGGTAATGTCAACTATATTTCAAGATCAAATTGTAATTTATCATCAGGAGAATTAGTAAAAGAAGCATCTATTAAGTCAAAAGGTAATGGTGGAGGTTCAAACTCTTTTGCACAAGGAGGAGGAACTGATATAACATGTGTTGATGAAATTATAGAAAGCATTAAGTCAAGGTTATAATATGAGATATTTAGGGCTTGATTTAGGAACTAAAACATTAGGACTTTCAATAAGTGATAAGACAGGATTAATTGCAACTTCACTAGAAACAATAAGGCATAATGAAGATTTTGATTATTTGATCTTAGAATTAAAAAAAATAGTTAAAGAACGAGAAGTAGATTGTCTTGTCTTAGGATTTCCAAAAAATATGAATAATACAATAGGTGAAAGAGGGGAAATGGTATTATCGTTCAAGAATAAACTTGAAGAAAATATAAATATACCCATTTATTTAGAAGATGAAAGACTAACAACAAGAGTAGCAGAAAATATATTAATAAATGCAGATGTTAGTAGAAAAAAAAGAAAAAAGGTCATAGATAAAATGGCTGCGACTGTTATATTACAAAGTTATTTAGACAAAAATAGATAGAGGGTTTATGGATAATAATATAAATAATATCAAGAAAAAAATAAAAAAACTAGAAAAAAGATCATCAAAAGATGTACTTAGAGTAAAACTTGTATCAGCAATTTTACTTTCTACTCTAACAATATGTTTCCCTTATCAAATACCACTTCTTGGTGTATTAATACCAACCTTTATACTTCTTACATCATTCTTTATAATAAATGAAATAAATATAAAAAGAAAAGAAAAAATTATAAAATTAAATGATGAAATAGCAAGTATTTGTAGTGATGAAGATAATAAGAATATAGCTTTAAATAAAGTAAAAGATAAACAAGAATTACTTTATAAAAATAATAATTTGAATTCTAAAGTGAAGAAAATTGGAGGAATAAAATATGGAAGAAAATAAACTAAATAATGAATTTGAAATTTATAATGATAATGGAGAAAAGATAAAATGTAATGCATTATTTACATTTGAATCAGATGAAACGAATAAGAATTATATTGTTTATACAGACAATACTACTGATGAAGCTGGGAATAAAAGAGTATATGCATCTACATTTGATCCTAAAGAAGCAAATCCAGTTTTAGGACCAATTGAATCAGAAAAAGAATGGAAAATAATAGAAGATATATTAAATAAACTACAACAAGAAAAATAATACAATTTAGAGTGCTTACAAAGTTGAGCACTCTTTTTTTAGACATATAAAAAGTGAATATTCACTTACCTTTAAAAAAATTATTTATAAGAAAACCCCAAGATAAAATCTAAGGGTTATAAACATAAAAAAGAATAAATTTTTATTCTTTTTCTATAGCATTTGTTGGACAATTTTCCATTGCTTCAATAGCTAAATTTTCATTTTCATTATTAGGTTGATTTTTTACATATGCAAGATTATCATCATCAAAATCAAACACATTATCACATGTTCCAACACATGCACCACAACCTATACATTTTTCTTTATCAACTTTAAACATATTTTTCCTCCTAAAAAATTATATCATTTATAATTTAAAATGCAAACACTTTAAAAAAAAATAAATATATGTTATTATAATTATATGCATGGTAGGTGATTATATGAGATCAAGAATGGATAGGTATTATAAAGATGAAGAAATGTTACAAAGAACTTCTAGAAATGATTTATTATATGAAGAATTATATAAAGAAAAACAAGAACCTACCAGCAATATAACAGTTCTTGACAACATTAATGAAATAGATATATCAAAAATAAAAGAAATAGTTAGTGATAGAGAAAACTATAGAAAACTTAGAAATTATGAAGATCTTGTCGATAAAAGAGAAAAACCAAAAAAAGAAGTAACGCCAGTTGAATTTGAAATGATTGATGAAAGTAAGTATGATATTAATAGAATACTTGAGAAAAAAAGAAATGACAAAAACGAGGACGATAAGGTAAGAAAAATAGGTAATGCAGAGTATAATGCACTTACAGAATTAAGTAAAGTAGATTTTTCTAATCAAGATGATAATTTAAAAGATTTAATGGATACAATAACTATGAAAACAAGTACGGTAACTGATTTATTTGCAAATTTAAAAGAAACACAAGAAATAGAAAAAACGGATACAACATTCTATACTAAAAGTGATTCATTTGATAAAGAAGACTTTGATGAATCGGTTAAAGAAAAAGAAAAGAGTAGTAATACTACACTTATAATAATAATTATATTAGTAATATTAATTGCAATAGCAGTATTTGTATGGTTTAAGTTCTTTAAATAAGTACTATAATTAGTACTTATTTTCATAATATTTAATATGAAAAAGAAAATATTTGTAATAACATTAATACTAATTATAGTATTAAGTTTAATGAGTTTAAATTTTTTAAATAAGAAAGTATCTCCAGTATTATTTAGCTATGCACAAAGTGAGACAAAAAGATTATCTGCAATAATAATAAATAAAGCAATTAATAAGCAACTTGCAAATGGAATAGATTTAGAAAAGTTATTTCAAATAGTTAAAAATACGGATGGAGAAATACAAACAATTGATTTTAATCCTCTTGTAGTAAATAAAATATTAAACACAACTACAAATGTAGTTTTAGTTAATTTAAAAGCAGTTGAAGAAGGAAATATAAATTTTGTTGAACTTCCAGATATTCTTATTAATAGTAAAAACTTACAAAAAGGAATCATATATGAATTACCTATATTTGTATCTACAAATAATTTATTACTTTCAAATTTAGGGCCTAAAATACCAATAAAACTTAATGTAATCGGTAGTGTAGAAAGTAATATTAAAACAAATATAAAAGAATATGGGATAAATAATGCTTTAATCGAAGTATTTGTTGAAATAACTGTAAGTGAGATGGTAAATGTACCATTTATTTCAAACAAAGTAAAAGTAACATCATCTATACCAATCGCATTTAAGGTAATACAAGGTAAAGTTCCTAGATATTATGGTGGAAATTTATCGAAAGAATCAAATATATTATCTATACCAATTGAATAATTTATGGTATTATTATTATAAAGGAAGTGTAAATATGAAAGAGTTTACAATTGATAAATATAAATATGAAGTAATAAAAAATGTAAGAGATGGTTTTGATTTAGAAGAAGTTAAAAATAAATTAACAGATTATTTTTATCCATATGATTATATAGTTGGAGATTGGGCATATGGAAAATTAAGATTAAAAGGTTTTTATGATGAAAAAAATAAAAATTGTAAGGAAATTAACAACATAAAAAATGTTGATAATTACATAAAAAACAATTGTGCATACAATTGTAAACATTTTATTGTAAAAAAATGTGTACAAAAATAGTAAATATGTGTTATAATAACATTGAATTGTAATGTAAGAATAAAATAGAGGTGGATATAATGAATGAAAATAAGACAAAAATAATAGTTCTAGATGAAACAGGTAATGAAAAAGAAGCAGAAATCCTATCAGCATTCAGTATAAAAAAATATAATAAAAACTACATTTTATATACTTTAAATGAAGTAGATGAAAATGATATGATTAAAATATATGCATCTGAACTAATTGAAAAAGACAATATGTATTCATTAGGTGTTATTGAATCTGATGAAGAATGGGCAGCAGTAAAAGAAGTAATGAAAGAAATGGCAAAAAGTGAGGAATAATTAAATTAGGAGGTAATTGCTATGGATACAGTTTATACAAATTATACTTTATCATCACCATTTAATAATGTTAAAGATGAAGTAATGACAAGAGCAGTAAGAGTAAAAAAAGCAATAACAGAAAAACTTCAAAAACATTTATCTTTTAAAGAAGAAGTTAAGAACGATGTTAGTACTGTAGAAAAAGAAAATGAAAGTGATAGTTTAAAAGAAAAATTAATTGGTTTAATTCATCAAGGCAAAGTAGAAGCTAAAGTAAAAAGAATGGTTTTATATACTAAGGATTTAGCAGATAAAAATGCTCGTATATTAGAAAAAACTTTTGGAACACTTAAAGATATTAAAGAAGAAGATATAAAAGTAGAAAATCCAACAGTTTCACCTAGTGGAGTAATTTCTGATTCTTGGGATAATGTTAGTGTTAAAGAAGAACCAATTGTAAATGAAACTAAAGTAGAAGAAAATATGCCTGTTAAACCAGTAGATAAAGTTGAAGAACCAAAAGAAAACGTGTTAGCTGAAGAATCTAATGAAGATGTTTATCAACCACAAGAAGAGACTAAAATAGAAGTTAAAGAACCAGAAACAGTTAATGATAATTCACTTGATTTTTCATTTCCTAATTCATGGACTAGTGAAAATGAGAATAATGAAGTAAAAGTTAATGATACTCCTAAATCTCTAATTTCAACAAATAGTTTAACAGATGGATTAAGTGCAATGTTATCAAGAAACCTTAAGCCAGAACCAGTTGCTAGTAAAATAGATATAGAAATTCCAAAGCCAACTTTCGAAGCCGAAAAAGAAGAAACTTTAAGCTCATCATCAGTACTTGCAAAAGTTAAAATGACAAAAGATAGATTAAGAGATGAACAAGCTAAAAATGCAGTTTTAACATCAAGAGTAGATTCTCTAGAAGCAAAAAATAGTGAATCAAAAGATAAAATACGTGTACTTGAAGCATTTATAAAAGATGTAGTAAAAGAAAACGGAAGATTAACTAGTGAAAATACTCAATTATCAGGAGAAGTTAAAAAGTTAAAAACAAATGTAGAAACTTTATCTGATACTAATAAGAGAATTAATGATGATCAAAGAAAAGTTCGTCAAGAAGAATCTTCAAAATATATTGCAGAAATTGCTTCATTAAAAGAACAATTTGCAAAAGAAAAAGAAGAATTGAGAATAGAGTATACTCAAAAGTTAGAATCATCTAAAGCAAGTCACAAAAAAGCTATGGAAGAATTATATAGAACTCTTTCAGAAGCACTTGGTGAACCTGTAAAAGGTGATGATGATTATCAAAAAGTAGCATAATAAATTAAAAAGATATTTTAAATATCTTTTTTTCATGTATAATAAACTTGTATGAAAGGAGTTTATATGGAAAAACTAATAATGATTAAATATGGAGAATTATCTACTAAGAAGGATAATATCAAAGTATTTATAGAAAAATTAAGTAATAATATAACAAAAAAATTAAAAAATTATGATATAAAAATACAAAAAAATAAAGTAAGAATGTTTATTGATATAAAGAATTATGATGAAGATAAGATAGTTAATTTGTTAAAAGAGGTATTTGGTATACATAGTATTGTTATTTGTTATAAAGTAGATAAAAACTTAGAAAGTATAGAAAGTGAATCTTTAAATTTACTTAAAAATGAAAACTTTAAAACTTTTAAAGTAGAAACAAATAGAGCAGATAAGAATTTCAAATATAATTCAATGGAAGTAAGTAAATTTGTGGGTGCACGTATTCTTAAAAATATAGATAATGTTAAAGTAGATGTACATAATCCAGATATATTATTACATGTTGAAATAAGAAGTGAATGTACATATATATATACTAAGGAAATACCTGGATTAGGCGGATATCCAACAGGAATACAAGGCAAAGGATTACTTATGTTAAGTGGTGGAATAGATTCACCAGTAGCAGGTTATTTAGCATCTAAAAGAGGAATAGATATAGATGCAATATATTTTGAAGCACCACCACATACTAGTAATGATGCTAAAAATAAAGTAATTACTTTAGCAAAAGAATTGTCTAAATATGGAAATAATATAAACTTATATGTCATTCCATTTACTAAATTACAAGAAGCAATATATAAAAATATGGATCCTACTTATATGATAACCATATTAAGAAGAATGATGTATAGAATATCAGAAAAAGTTGCGAAGAAAACAAAATCAAAAATAATAATAAATGGTGAATCAATTGGTCAAGTTGCTAGCCAAACATTAACAAGTATGTATGTAATTAATAATGTTACTAATATGCCAGTAATAAGACCAGTAGCATGTTTAGATAAATTAGAGATAATAGAAATTGCAAAAAAAATAAATACTTATGAAATAAGTATATTACCATATGAAGATTGTTGTACAATTTTTGTACCAAAACATCCAGTAATAAATCCTAATTTAGAAAAATGTATATATAATGAATCATTAATAGATTATGAATCTATGATAGAAGAATGCGTTAATAATATGGAAAAAATAAATATAAATGAATATAATAATAACTTGTCCAATTTGCTATAAATTACCATAGAAAAATTTGTATATTTTGACAAAAATTTCACATTCTAATAGTGTATAGGAGGTGAAATAAATGAACAACAAAACTACAAAAATGGCTGTACCAGGAGCTAAACAAGCAATTGACAGAATGAAATATGAAATAGCTAACGAATTTGGTGTTAACTTAGGACCAGATACAACTGCTAGAGCAAACGGATCAGTTGGTGGTGAAATCACAAAACGTTTAGTACAATTAGGTGAAAACCAATTAAGTGGATCAACTTATGGTCAATCTAAATAGTTAAATAGATAATAGATTAAAAAATGTTACAATTTTTTAATCTTTTTTATTTATAATAATTAATCTATTTTACGTCTACTTAAATAATCATTAATTTACTAACTATATAATACATGATATAATTATAGTGGTGATAAAATGAAAAATATAAATAAATTACAGAAAATAATTTTTATTATAATAATCGCATTAATTATAGCAATGGGTATATATGTTCTTACTATATTTATTCCAAATAAAAAAGCAAATACAAAAATTGATAAAGAAGAAACTATAAAATATGATTATACTGTATATAAAAGAGATAGTTCTTTATATAAAGAAACGTTCAAAGATTTAAAAAAAGTATTAGATGCGAGTGAAATTGATTATAATAAGTATGCAGAAGATGTAACCAAGCTTTTTATTATTGATTTTTATACATTAAATAATAAACTGAGTAAAGATGATATTGGAGGATTACAATATATAAAAAGTGATTTTAAAGATAACTTTATATTAAATGCAAGAAATACAATGTATAAATATATAGAAAATAATAGTGATGGTAAAAGAAATCAAGAATTGCCTGAAGTAAGTAATGTAAAAACAGAAAAAGTAGAAAAAGGTACATATGAAATTGATAAGATAAGTTATGAAGCATATATTTTAGATATGACTTTTGAATATAAAAAAGATTTAGGATATGATACAAGTGCTAAATTCACTCTAATTAAAGATGGAGAAAAACTATATATAGTAGAAGAAAGTAAGATGGATTAGTATGAATAAATTAGATGTAATAAAAAAAAGAATGAGTAACAAAAAATTATCTAAATATGCATGTACTGATAATGAGGCCATTCTTTTAAAAGATGAGGAAAATGATATAAGACCAAGATTTTTTAGAGATGCAGATAGAATTTTATATTCACTATCTTATACAAGATATATAGATAAAACACAAGTTTTCTCATTTAGTGATAATGATAATATAAGTAAGAGAATGACACATGTGCAGTTTGTTAGTAAAATTGCAAGAACTATAGGAAGAGGGTTACAATTAAACGAAGATTTAATTGAAGCGTCTTCACTTGGTCATGATTTAGGACATCCACCATTCGGGCATGAAGGAGAAAAAATTTTAAATGAAATAAGCAAGAAAAATGGATGTGGCGTTTTCGCACATAATATTCAAAGCGTAAGAACACTTATTACACTAGAAAATAATGGAGTAGGTAAAAATATTTCAGTACAAGTACTAGATGCTATACTATGTCATAATGGGGAAGTACTAAATAAAGAATACTATCCAAAGAAAAAAACAAAAGAAGAATTCTTAAATGAGTATAGTGAAGTATATAAAGATGATTCATATTCAAAAAAACTAATACCGATGACAAAAGAAGGTTGTGTTGTAAGAATATCAGATATAATCGCATATGTTGGTAAAGATCTAGAAGATGCAATAAGATTGGGAATATTAAAAAGAGAAGATTTAGATAAATCTATTACAGATGTATTAGGAAATACAAACGATAAAATAGTAGATGCATTAGTTACTGATGTTATTAATAATAGTTATAATAAACCATATATAAAACTTTCAAACAAAGTATATAATGCACTTAATAAATTAATAGAATATAACTATAAAAATATATATAAAAAAATACATGATAATAATGAACTAAAAACATATGAAGAAATGTATAATTCACTATTTAAATCATGTTTAAAAGCATTAAATAATAATAATTTAGAAGATGATATTTATAAAATATTTTTAAATAATATGAGTAATGATTATAAAAATAATACTAAAAAAGAAAGAATTGTTATTGATTATATTGCAGGTATGACTGATGATTTCTTTATAAATGAATATAATAAAATATCTTCTATTAAAATAAAAAGATAAAAATAAAAAACAGTTAAACTGTTTTTATTTTTTACCAACAACTCCATAAATCTCCAGCATTTGTAAAGCTAATAATCATATTAACAATTATTGGTAATAAAAGTATTATTACACATATAATTATTCTTTTAATACTATTATTAAATGCTACTTTTAATGGTTCAGGCTTTTTTGGATCATAATAATCTTGATCAACAGTAGCCTTAAGAAAATCAACTGAACAAAAAATAAGTGTTAATATAGGTGCAGCAATCATAATGATTTTTGCAGCAGGTCTAGTTATATCTGCAAAAGCACCACAATCAACTTTATCAGCAAAAACTGGATATGCAGTAAATAGCATTGTAAATAATAATAATAGTTTTCTTTTCATACATTCACCTCTACATAGAAATTATAACATATTTAATAGTGTTAAACAATAAAATAATTTAGTTAAACACTTGATATATATGAAAAAATAGTGTATATTACTAAGTGTTACCAATTCTTAGTGATTAGATTCTCCAACTTTCACTCAGAATATGGCGGAAATTAATATAAGGAGGAAATAAAATGGCTTTAACTAAAGAAGAAAAAGCTAAAATTGTTAGAGAATTTGGGCAAAGTGAAAATGATACAGGTTCAATGGAAGTTCAAATAGCAATTTTAACTAAAGAAATCGAGGATTTAACTCGTCACTTAGAAGTTCATAAGCATGACTATCATTCAAAAAGAGGTTTACTTATGAAAGTTGGACAAAGACGTAATAAGTTAAATTACTTAATGAAAAACGATGTTACAAAATATCGTGAAATAGTTAGAAAATTAGGATTAAGAAAGTAGGCATTCTTTTTTGAGTGCCTTTTATTTTTGAAAGGATGTTGTTATGGATAAGAAAATATTTGAATTAGATTTTAGAGGAAGAAAGATTGTAGTAGAAAATGGAGAATTAGCTAAGCAAGCAGCAGGTGCAGTTCTTGTTAGATATGGTGATACAGTAACATTAGCAGCAACAACTGTATCAAAAGAATGTGATATATTATCTGATTTCTTTCCACTTACAGTTGTATATATGGAAAAACAATATGCTGTAGGTAAAATACCAGGTGGATTTATAAAAAGGGAAGGAAGACCAACAGAAGCGGCTACATTATGTGCAAGAATGATTGATAGACCTATGAGACCATTATTCCCTGAAAATTTTAGGAATAAAGTTGATGTGGTAAATGAAATATTATCAGTAGATCAAGATAATACACCAGAAATGACAGCTTTATTTGCTTCATCACTAGCTGTATCAATAAGTGAGATACCATTTAATGGTCCAGTTGCTGGTGTAAAAGTTGGTAGAGTTAATGGCGAGTTTATAATTAATCCAACTGCAGAAGAAATGGAAGAAAGTGATATTGATTTAACAGTTGCAGGAACAATGGATGCTGTTAACATGGTTGAATCAGGAAGCAAAGAAGTTAGTGAAGATGATATGCTTGATGCAATAATGTTTGGACATGATGCAATAAAAGAATTACTAGAATTTGCTAATAAAATAATTAAAGAAATTGGTAAAGAAAAAATGGTATATGAAGTTCTTGATATAGAAACTAAGTTAAGAGAAGAAGTAGAATTACTTGCTAAAACTGAAATGATTGAAGCAATAAAAATAAAAGATAAACTAGAAAGAAATGAAGCAGTAGAAAGAGTAAAAGAAGAAGTAATAAAACATTATACTGATAAAAATATTGGTATAGATGATATATTACTTGAAACATTACTTACAAAAGTTAAATTAGTTTTAGCAGATATAGAAAAAAGTGAATTTAGAAGATTAGTTGCAGATGAAAAAATTAGACCAGACGGAAGAAAAGTTGATGAAATAAGACCATTATCTGCAAGTATAGATTTACTTCCAAGAACACATGGTTCAGCATTATTTACAAGAGGACAAACACAAGCTTTAAGTATTACTACACTAGGAAGCTTAACAGATAACCAAATATTAGATGGCCTTGGAGTAGAAGATTCAAAAAGATTTATGCTACATTATAACTTCCCACAATTTAGTGTAGGTGAAACAGGAAGATATGGAAGTCCAGGAAGAAGAGAAATTGGACATGGTGCATTAGGCGAAAGAGCACTTCTTCAAGTAATCCCAAGTGAAGAAGAATTCCCATATACTATAAGAGTAGTATCTGAAATATTAGAATCAAATGGCTCATCAAGTCAAGCATCTATATGTGCTGGATGTTTATCACTAATGGCTGCAGGTGTACCAATAAAATCCCCAGTTGCAGGTATAGCTATGGGACTTTTAACAAAAGGTGAAAACTATACAATATTAACTGATATTCAAGGCATGGAAGATCATTTGGGAGATATGGATTTTAAAGTAGCAGGTACAAGAAAAGGTATATGTGCACTTCAAATGGATATAAAAATTAAAGGTATAACAAAGAAAATTATGTCAGAAGCACTTGCACAAGCAAAAAAAGCAAGAATGCAAATAATTGATTTAATGGAAACAGTTATAAAAGAACCAAGAAAAGAATTAAGTCCATATGCACCAAAAATTGAACAATTTACAATTAATCCAGAAAAGATTAAAGATGTAATTGGTAAAGGTGGAGAAATGATTACAAAAATCATTTTAGAAGCTAGTGATGTAAAAAGTGTTAATGATATAAATGCGGTTAAAGTTGAACTACTTGATGATGGAAGAGTAATAATTTATCATAAAGATAAAAATATTATAAATAAAACAAAAGAAATGATAGAAAATGTTGTAAAAGAAGTAGAAGAAGGAAAAATCTATGTTGGTAAAGTAGTAAAAGTAGAAGACTTTGGATGCTTTGTTGAATTATGGCCAGGTTGTGAAGGTTTAGTACATATTTCTCACCTAGATACAAAACGTGTTGAAAAAACAAGTGATATAGTAAAAGTAGGAGATGAAATAGTAGTAAAAGCTATTGGATATGATAAAAGAGGTAAACTTAATTTATCAAGAAAAGAAGTATTAAGCAGTAAAGAAGATAAAAAAGATAAAAAATCAAAAACAAAAGAAGATTAATAAAAGACTTTTAGAAATTTCTAAAAGTCTTT
>HF990820.1:0-3003 GCA_000436255.1 Clostridium sp. CAG:1193
AGTAGGTCCAGTGGCACCTTGAATACCTTGAGGTCCTGTTGGACCTATTTCACCTTGTATTCCTTGTATACCTTGGATACCCTGAGCACCAGGTGTGCCTTGGATGCCTTGAGGTCCGGTAGCACCAGTGGGCCCTGTTGGAATACTAAAATCTAATATAACATTATTAGCTGTTCCAGAATTTATAACTGAAGCATTTTGTCCTGATTGTATTGTAGTAGTTGTTCCTACGCTGACAGTTACAGGCCCAGCTGGTCCGGTTGGGCCCCTTGGTCCAGTAGGTCCGCAAAAACAACAATTGTTCCTTTGAGGATTACATTTATTTTCGTTGTCGAACATAATTTTTCTCCTTTCGTAATATTCTATGAAGCGAAGTAATAAAAATGTAGTTATATATAATTTAATTTATAAAAACTAAAAAAAATGATATAATTTAAAAGGAGGATATGTTATGAAGAATTTAATAAAAAAAATATTTGTTTTGGCGCTTTTATTAATGCCATTTTATGTGAATGCATATTCACAAGAGATAGAAAATTTTTATGTTAAAGGAGTAGTTTCAGATAACGGAGATTTAACAGTTGAATATTATTTTAATATGAATTTAACTCAGTATAATGGATTTGGTCTTGATATTAGTTATATAAATCCAGATTTATATGATTTTAATTCAGATGTTTCATCATATGGCGCTAGCAAACTAAATAATGCTACAGGAATTGAACTACTTGAAGTAAGAGGAGTAGATGTAGATCCTAATTTTGATTTTAACAATATTAATGGAGATTTATTTAAAAAATCATTATATGCTAGTGTAGGAGACTATGGGGTATATGAACTTAGTAACAGAACTAATGGAATTAGTTTAAAAATATATAATCCGAGTAGTAAAGGCAAAGCATTTTATGTTAAATTTAAACTAAAAAATATAGCAGTACTACACAATGATATTGGAGAATTATATTATAATATATTTAATAATTCCTTTAGGGATGGTATTGATTTTTTAAAAGGAGACATTTATTTTCCAAATAATGATGCAGAACTTAAAGTATGGGCACATGGACCACTTACTGGTAATGTTTTAAATAAAGAAGGACATCTTTATTTTGAAATGGAAGATGTTAATCCCTACACAGCCATAGATGTAAGAGCAACATTTTCAAAGAATGTAATATCTAAATCTAGTAAAAAATCTAATGTTTCGGCATTAGAAAAAATATTATTATATGAAGAAGATAAAGCAGCTCAAGCAAATTATGAACGTGAGCAAGAAGAAAAAAAGTTATTATCTTCTATAGAAGATAGATTAAGTTTATTAGAGAAAAATTTAGCAAGTTCAAACTATGAATTAGTTAAAACGCCTAATCTTAGATATAGTTATAATGAGATTTATAGTGACAGTACTAAAATATTAGATAAAGAAAAAAAGTTAGAAATAGAGAAAAGATTACTTGCGGTTGATACAAAACTTATAGAATATGAAAAAGAATATGCTAAAAAAACAGTAAGTGACTTTGAAGAGAATATAACCAGAGAAAACTATAACATAGTCATTAATGCAATTAGTGCTGTTAAAGATGAAAATTTAAAAAACGAACTTTCAAAAAAAGTAATTGATATAAAAGTAAAGCTTGATGAAAAAGAAAAAAATGAAATATTAGAAGAAATAAGTTACCTAAAGAAAAGTTTAAATTATAGTGATTATTTAACTCTTTATAAAAAAATTAATGAACTTGATAATAAAATAAATAAAGAGTATTTAAATGAAGAACTAACTAAGGTTTATTTTCTAATTGAAAAACACGAAAAAGATGAACAAATACCATATTATGTAATCGCAGTAGTATTACTTATGAGCATTGTAGGCCTAGGAATATTAGTATACCTTAAATGCTTTAAAAAATATAAAACGGAATTTAATGGTAAATATTATAGAGACTTTCCTGATGGAAGTGCACCAGAAATAGTATCTTATTTGATGAATAGAAAATTAACGGACAATGCACTTAGTGCAGCAATGTTAGAATTAATTAGAAAAAAATATATAACATATAAACAAATTGATAAAAAAAATTATGAAATTTCAAAGAATATAAATGAAAATGAAGTAAATTTAAAGCAAAATGAAAGAGATTTATTAAAAATAATATTTGCTAAAAAAGACGTTATAACTACAAAAGAATTAAAAAAATATGGTTCATCATCATATTCAAAAGTATATAGATTATGGACTGATTATAAAGATAATATTGAAGAAGAATTTGATGATAGAAAGTTATATGAAGTAAAAAGCAAAAAAGGAAAAACGATAGTTAGTAACTCAAATATTTTAGTAATATTTATAATTTTTATATCTATGGGATTCCCAATAATAATTCCATTTATTCCGTTAATATTATTAATCAAAACACTTGTAACTAAATTTGATACTAAAATAGAAAAAGTCAAAAAAATTTATATTACATTTTTGTGGACAATGATACCACTTTCTATAGCATTAATAATTTATATAAATATAAAATTTAGTTTAGTATATACTTCAGTTAAATTTTATGTTGTGATTATAATTCTATCAATAATAATGCTTATATATACATATACAAAAGAAAGAAGAAGTAAAGAAGGAGAAGAATTATACAAAAAGTGGGAAGGACTTAAAAACTTTTTAGATGATTTTGGAAAATTTGAAAATAAAGAACTTCCAGAAATAAATTTATGGGAAAAATACCTTGTTTATGCTACATTATTTGGAAATGCTAAAAAAGTATCGGAAGTAATGAAGTTAAAAGTAAAAGAATTAAATATGCAATCGGAATTTATGGATGTAGATGTGACAGATTTATATTATGTTAATAGAATGTTATCTAACTCATTACGATCAAGTGTAAATGCAGCAACTTCTGCTAAAATAGCATCTGAAAGAAGCAGTTCAAGTGGTGGAGGTTCTTATGGTGGCTTTAGTTCAGGCTCTGGTGGAGGAGGAGGATTCTCTTCCGGAGG
>HF990820.1:3032-24519 GCA_000436255.1 Clostridium sp. CAG:1193
AGGGGGCGGCGGTGGTCCCGGCGGTGGCCACTTCTAAAAGTAATAATATAAAAAAAATATAATTTATTTAACATTAAGAGCATCATGCTCTTTTTTTGTTTGTACTTTTTACAAACAATTGTACGTTTTCGTGTTGACTAATATGTATCATACTGCTATAATTTAGGCGTATGCAAATATAAGATTATTTTGCGTTTAGTATTAAATAAAATGATAATAATAAAAAAGGAGGCAACATGTTTAAATTAGTTTCGAAATATGAACCAAGTGGGGATCAACCAGAAGCAATAAAGGAATTAGTTAATGGTATTAATAATAATAAAAAATATCAGGTTTTATTAGGTGCGACTGGTACTGGTAAGACTTTTACAATTGCAAATGTTATAAAAGAAGTAGATAAACCTACTTTAGTTTTAGCGCACAATAAAACACTTGCAGGTCAACTTTATTCTGAATTAAAAGAATTGTTTCCGGAAAATAGAGTTGAATACTTTGTAAGTTATTATGATTATTATCAGCCAGAAGCATATGTACCAAGTACTGATACATATATAGAAAAAGATGCATCAATAAATGATGAGATTGATGAGCTTAGACATAGTGCCACTTCTGCCCTTATTAATAGACGTGATGTTATAGTGGTTGCAAGTGTATCATGCATATATGGAATAGGCGAAGTAGATGAGTATAAGGCTCATACTATAACTTTAAATGTCGGAGATACAATTGAGCGTGATGATGTATTAAAGAAATTAGTAGAAATGCTTTATGAAAGAAATAATATAGATTTAAAAAGGGGTACGTTTAGAGCAAAGGGTGATGTAATAGAACTTATTCCAGTAAATGAAAGAGCAAGTGGAATAAGAATAGAATTTTTTGGTGATGAAGTAGAAAGAATAAGTGAATTTGATCCTTTAACGGGTGTTATAAGAACAAATAAAAAAACAATAACAATATTTGCAGCTTCTCACTTTGTTACTAATGAAGAAAAGTTAAAAATAAGTGTTGAAAGAATTAAAAATGAACTTAGTGACAGATTGTCATACTTTAGAGCAAACAATAAATTGCTTGAAGCACAACGTCTTGAAGAAAGAACTAATTATGATATAGAAATGCTTAATGAAACAGGATTCTGTAGAGGTGTAGAAAACTATTCAAGACATATTGCACTTAAGGAAGAAGGGGAAACTCCAACTACGTTAATAGACTTTTTTCAAGATGATTTTCTTTTAGTGGTAGATGAGTCTCACGTTACTTTACCTCAAGTAAGAGGAATGTATAATGGAGATAGAGCAAGAAAACAAGTACTAGTTGATTATGGATTTAGACTTCCTTCAGCACTTGATAATAGGCCATTAAAATTTGATGAGTTTACCAAAAAAATTAATCAGGCTATATTTGTATCTGCAACACCAGGTGATTATGAATTAGAACTTGTGGATAACAAAGTAACTGAGCAAATAATAAGACCAACTGGCCTTTTAGATCCAACTATAGAGGTAAAACCAACTAAGGGTCAAATAGATGATATAGTTGGTGAAATAAACGAAAGAATAGAAAAGAATGAAAGAGTTCTTATTACAACCTTAACAATAAGAATGGCTGAGGAATTAACAAATTATTTAAAGAATTTAGATATTAAAGTTGCATATTTGCATAATGAGGTAAAGACGTTAGAAAGAATAAAAATAATTAGAGATCTAAGATTAGGTAAATATGATGTGGTTGTTGGTATTAACTTACTTAGAGAAGGAATAGATATACCTGAAGTTAGTTTAATTGCGATATTAGATGCAGATAAGCAAGGTTTCTTAAGAAGTGATAGAAGTTTAATTCAAACAATAGGAAGATGCGCTAGAAATGCAAATGGACATGTAATAATGTATGCTGATAATATGAGTGATGCGATGAATAAAGCAATAAAAGAAACTGAAAGAAGAAGACGCATTCAAGAGGAATATAATCAAAAACATGGCATTATTCCAAAAACTATAGTAAAAGAAATTAGAGAACTAATAACTAATGAAGATGAGGATAAAAAAGACAAAAAAACTGCATATTCTAAAAAAGAAAAGCAAAAATTAATTGAAAATATAGAAAAAGAAATGATGGAAGCAGCAAGAAACTTAGATTTTGAAAGAGCTACTGAACTTAGGGATATAATGCTTGAATTAAAAAGCGAATAAAAATAAATATTTGTGATATAATACTGAAGATATAAGTGGAAGTGATAATATGGATAAAATAATTATAAAGGGTGCAAGAGAAAACAATTTAAAGAATATAGATATTGAAATACCTAAAAATAAGCTTGTTGTAATGACAGGAGTAAGTGGAAGTGGTAAAAGTAGTCTTGCTTTTAATACGATATATGCAGAAGGGGAAAGAAGATATGTAGATTCACTAAGTGCATATGCTCGTCAATTTTTGGGTAATATAGAAAAGCCAGATGTAGATTCAATTGAAGGATTAAGTCCAAGTATTAGTATTGATCAAAAAACTACTAATAATAATCCAAGAAGTACAGTTGGTACTGTTACAGAAATATATGATTATTTAAGACTTTTATATGCAAGGATAGGAACTCCTTATTGTCCTATACATAATATAGAAATAAGTAGTCAAAGTATAGAGGAAATGGTTAATAAAGTTCTTGAATATGAAAATGGAACAAAAATAATTGTTATGGCACCAATTGTAAGAGGTGAAAAAGGTACTCATAAAGACGTATTTGATGATTTGAGAAAAAGTGGATATACTAAGGTAAGGGTAAACAAAGAAAATAAAGATTTAAGTGAAGAAATAATTCTTGATAAAAATAAAAAAGATGATATTGATGTAGTAATTGATAGATTAGTTATTAAAGATGAGATAAGAAGTAGATTATTTGAAGCAATAGAAAATGCAACTAAACTTGCAAATGGTAAAGTAATAATTGAAATAGTCGGTGAAAAAGAGGTATTGATGAGTGAGGATTTAGCATGTCCTTATTGCGACTTTTCTATGCCAACACTTGAACCTAGAATGTTTTCGTTTAATTCTCCTTTTGGAGCATGTCCTACTTGTAAAGGATTAGGTTTTAAACAAAAAATAGATGAGGATTTAATAATACCAGATAAAAAGTTAAGCCTAAATAAAGGTGCAATTGTGCCTTTAAATAATATGGATGAGGTAAACATTTATAAACAAACTCTTGAAATAGTATGTAGTTATTATGATATTGATATGAATAAAAGTATTGATGAATTAAAAAGAAAAGAGTTAGACATAGTATTATATGGATCTCCTGATATTATTGAGTTTGATTTTTATACAAGAAGTGGAAATCATATGCATAAAAAAGAAAAATATGAAGGTATTGCAAATTTACTTGAAAGAAGATATAAAGAAACTACTAGCTCATTTATAAGAGATTGGTTAGGTAATTATATGACTGAACTTCCTTGTGATGAATGTAATGGTGCAAGATTAAAAAGTGAAGTATTAAATGTAAGAATCAAAAATAAAAATATTTATGAATTATGTAATTTAAGTATAAGAGATTTATTGGATTTTTTTAACAATTTAAAATTAAGTAAAGAAAAAGAAGAAATATCTAGATTGTTAATAAAAGATGTAAAAGATAGATTAACATTTTTGATTAATGTTGGACTTGAATATTTATCACTTAATCGTACGGCAGGTACATTAAGTGGAGGAGAATCGCAAAGAATTAGATTAGCAACACAAATAGGATCGAGACTATCAGGTATACTTTACGTCCTTGATGAGCCAAGTATAGGACTTCATCAAAGGGATAATTCAAAACTAATTAATTCATTAAAAGAAATGAGAGATTTAGGTNAAAGAAATGAGAGATTTAGGTAATAGTTTAATAGTTGTAGAGCATGATGAAGAAACTATGATGGAAGCTGATTATTTAATAGATATAGGTCCAGCATCTGGACTTCACGGGGGATATGTAGTAGCAGCAGGTACACCAGAAGAAGTTATGAAAAACGAAAATAGTTTAACTGGTAAATATTTAAGTGGAAAACTTAAGATAGATGTTCCTAAAAAAAGAAGAAAAGGGAATGGAAAGTTTATTGAATTAAAAGGATGCAAAGAAAATAACTTAAAGAATATAGATGTTAAATTCCCACTTGGAACATTTACAATAGTAACAGGAGTAAGCGGAAGCGGTAAAAGTAGTTTAGTTAATGAAATATTATATAAAGTACTTGCTAGTAAGATATATAAATCAAAAGATAAACCAGGAAAATATAAATCAATTAAAGGTTTAGAAAATGTTGATAAAGTTATAAATGTATCACAAGATCCAATAGGAAGAACTCCAAGAAGTAATCCAGCAACTTATACAGGTGTATTTGATGATATAAGAGATGTATATGCAAATACTAAGGAAGCTAAAATAAGAGGATATGACAAAGGAAGATTTTCATTTAATGTAAAAGGTGGAAGATGTGAATCTTGTTATGGCGATGGAGTTAAAAAGATAGAAATGCATTTTTTGCCTGATGTATATGTTCCATGTGAAGTATGTAAAGGAACAAGATATAATAGAGAAACTCTAGAAATAAAATTTAAAAATAAAAATATAGCAGATGTGCTTAATATGACAGTTGAAGAAGCACTTACATTTTTTGAAAATGTTCCAAAGGTAAAAAATAAACTTAATATGCTTATGGAAGTTGGTTTAGGATATGTTAAGTTAGGACAAAGTGCACCTACTTTAAGTGGTGGTGAAGCAAGTAGAGTAAAACTTGCAAAAGAATTGCAAAAGAAACCTACTGGTAAGAGTGTATATATATTAGATGAACCAACTACAGGCCTTCATACAGATGATGTAAAAAAACTTATATCAATACTACAAAGAATAGTAGATAATGGGGATACTGTAATAGTTATTGAGCATAATCTTAATATGATTAAAGTAGCAGATTATATAATAGATTTAGGACCAGAAGGTGGAGAATTTGGTGGAGAAATAATTGCTAAAGGAACACCAGAAGAAATAGCCAAAAATGAAAGCTCATATACAGGAATGTATTTAAAGAAAGAATTGGGAAAATAATAAATTCTATTTAACTGTCTACTTTTTGTTGACTAGTTCAATTTAAAAAACATCTAATGAACATTAGATGTTTTTTAGTATTATTTTGAAGTATATAATTTTAATTGAGTGAGGTTCACAAACTTATACTTTTCTTGTATAATATTTTTTGGGTGAAAAATATGAAGTATTTAATTCAGACGATAGGGATAGTAGCATTTATATTATTTGTATATAGTCTTCAGAAAAAAGATAAAAAAGAAATACTTTTTTATCAGCTACTTGCAAATATATTATATGCAATTCAATATATATCTTTAGGTGCTTATATTGCGGGTATATTAAATGTTGTTACTGTAACAAGATGCTTTATATATTATAAATATGAAAAAGATAAAAAAGAAATACCGTTATTTATATTAATTACATATATATTAATTATAATTTTAGTATCAATATTTACGGTTGATAGTTATATATCAATTCTTCCATCAATTATAAATATTATATATATAGTATCAACATGGCAAAAGGATACTAAGGTTCTTAGATTGTCATTTATGGTTGCAGCTATACTATGGATATATTATAACCTTACAGTAGGTGCATATACTGCTATAATAGGAAATATATTTGAAATAATATCTGTATCATACGCATGTATTAAATTAAATAGAAAAAATAATATAAAAACAAGTTAAAAATATGTTAAAATGTATATAAGTATAATTATAGAGGTGAGTACTAATGAAATTAGTAATATTTGATAAAGATGGTAAACCTAAATTAAATGCAGTATTAGATTGGTTAATATATATAGTAGGGTATGCATTAATATTATTATGTGTATCATCACTATTTAAAACAGTTACAGTTGATACAAGTTATTATGGGATATATGGACTTCTAGCAGCAGTTATAATTTATATTTTAAATAAAACAATAAAGCCAATATTATTTAAACTTACAATTCCAATAACAGGTGTAAGTATGGGACTATTTTATCCTTGTTTAAATATTTTAATATTAAAAATAACTGATTTAATACTTGGGTCACATTTTAAAACAACGGGAATAATTTCATTGTTTTTTACAGCAATATTAATATCAGTAATGAATATTTTGCTTGAAGAATTAATTATAAAACCAATAATTAAAAGAGGTGATAAAAATGAATAGTATAGCAATTAGTATAGGAAATTTTGATATAACTTATTACTCAATATTTATACTTATAGGAGTAGTAATTGCATCAATATTATTTTTTACTGAATGTAAAAAGTATGAAATTAATTTAGATTTTGCTACAAATTTAATATTTTGGACTGTAATATTTGGAATAATAGGTGCAAGATTATATTTTGTATTATTTAATCTTGATTACTATTTAGCAAATCCAATAGAGATTATTCAGGTATGGAAAGGTGGACTTGCAATACATGGAGGGATAATATTTGGCTGTCTATTTGTAATTTTCTATACAAAGAAATATAAAATACGTGTACTTAAAGTAACAGACATGATAGTAGTTGGTCTTATTATTGCACAAGCTATCGGTAGATGGGGAAATTTCTTTAATCAAGAAGCACATGGACCAGAAGTTGCAAGAAGTGTACTTGAAGGATTTAAAATAATTCCTAAATTTGTAATAGATGGTATGAATATAGCAGGTACTTATTATCATCCAACATTTTATTATGAATCATTATGGTGCCTACTTGGATTTATAATTTTAATTTTGGTAAGAAGATTTTATGAATATTTAAAAGCTGGCCAATTAACAGGAATATATTTAATTTGGTATGGAATAGGTAGATTCTTTATTGAAGCATTAAGAACAGATAGTTTAATGTTTAAAACTATTAAAGCAGCACAAATAGTATCAATTATAATGATTATAATTGGATTAATATTATTTATAAAAGGGTTTAAAGGCTCAAAATTTGAAGATAGGTATGATGATTATGAACTTGAAGACATTAAATTTTAATACAGTTGTAATTGGATGTGGCGTAGCAGGCATGACTGCATGCATTTATTTAAAAAGAGCAGGACTTGACATATGTGTAATAGAAAGAACAGCACCAGGTGGACAACTTAATATGATAAATGAAATAAATAATTATCCAGGATATAAAAGTATAGATGGACCTACTTTAGCATTTAACATATTTGATCAAATAAGAGAGTTAGAAATACCATATGAATATGGTATAGTAAAAGAAATTATAAATGAAGATGGATATAAAATAGTTAAAACGGATAAAAAAGAAATAACTTGCAAAAATGTAATAATTGCAACTGGAAGAAGACCAAGAGAACTAGGTATTTCAAATGAAAAAAAATTGCTTGGCCATGGAGTAAGTTACTGTGCAATATGTGATGGTACTTTATATAAGAATAAAGAAGTATGTGTCGTAGGTGGAGGGAATAGTGCTTTTGAAGCAGCATTATATTTATCAGATATATGTAAAAAAGTAACACTTGTCCACAGGACGAATGAATTTAGAGCAGAAAAAATGAATCAAGATAAGGTATTTAGCAAAGAAAACATAGAAGTTATTACAAACTCTAAAATAAAAGAAATAAAAGAAAGAAATGATGTATTAGAAGGGATAGTTTTAGATAATGGAAATACTATAGAAGTAAGTGCTTTATTTGTATATGTTGGTAATGTCCCAGGATCTATAAAATGCGAAAACTTATCCACAGAAGAAAATTATATAATAGTAGATAATAATATGAAAACAAATGTAGATGGTATATATGCATGTGGAGATGCAATTAAAAAAAGTGTATACCAAATATCAACGGCAACTGCAGAAGGAACAATCGCAGCAATGTCTATAATAAATAGCAAATAAATGCTATTTATTTTATTTGATTAATTTATATAAATTTGATACTATTAAAAGGGTGATTTTATGTCATTTTCAATGAATGTAAAAAACGAAATATTGTCATTACAAAGTGAGAAAACTGAAAAAATATCACTTCTTTCATCATATGTAAGGAATAATGCAGTTATAACTACAGATTCAATATTAATAAATACTGAAAATATAGAAATTTCTAAATATATATATAATCTTTTTAAAGAATTATATAATATTGCACCATTAATAACAGTAAGAAGAAACTTTAATTTTAAGAAAAATACATCTTATATGCTTAAAATATCTAAGGAAAAGGATGTAATATTAAAAGATTTATCTATTATTAATGAAGATGGATATTTTATAAATATACCAAGGAATTATATATATGAAGATGAAGAAGATAAAAAAGCATATTTGAGAGGAGTGTTTTTATCAACTGGTTCTATTAATGATCCAAAAACGGCAAGATATCACTTAGAATTTTTAATAGATGATTATGAATATGCAGTTTTTATATGTGATCTTCTAGATTATTACCACTTAAATAGTAAAATAATAGAAAGAAATAATGGCTTTATGATTTATATAAAAGAATCAGAGAAAATAAGTGATTTTTTAAAGATTTTAAAAGCATATAATGCAGTTCTTTATTATGAAGATATAAAAGCATATAGGGAACAAAAAAATCTAGTTAATAGATTAAATAATTGTGAACAAGCAAATGTAGAGAAAACTATTAATTCGGCAAATTCTCACATTAGTGATATAGAAACTATAGAAAATACTATTGGTCTTGATGCACTTGATGAAAAATTAAGAACAACTGCAATATATAGAAAAAGATATAAAGAAGTATCTTTAAGTGAACTTAGTAAAATAATAAGTTTAGAAACAAATACAAAAGTAACAAAATCAGGACTTAATCACAGGATTAGAAAAATAAAAGAAATTGCATCTTCTTTAAAATAATAAACAGTATAAACAAATAATATTAAAATAAAATTATATTTGAGTATAAAACACTTTAAAAAAGTGTTTTTTTTTGATACAATATATTTTGTATTAAAGGGCGTGAAGTATATGAGCAAAATAATTTCTTTAGTTAATCAGAAGGGTGGAGTTGGGAAAACAACTACTAGTATAAATTTAGCAGCAGCATTAGGATACTATGGTAAGAGAACTTTATTAATAGATTTAGATCCACAGGGTAATGCATCAACAGGGATAGGTATAGATAAAGGCGACGCTAAATGTTCTATATATGATGTTTTGGTTGACAGAGTTGAAATAGACGAAGCAATAATTAAGACTAAATTTAAAAATTTAAGTGTAATTCCTTCTACTATCAACCTTGCAGGTGTTGATATAGAATTAATAGAAAGAAGTAATAGGGAACCAGATTTTATTAAAACATCTCAATTAAAAAAGCATTTATCTTTAGTAAAGGATAATTATGATTATATAATTATTGATTGTCCACCATCTCTTGGACTTCTTACAACTAATGCACTTACAGCATCTGATTCTGTAATAATACCGGTTCAATGTGAATTTTTTGCACTTGAAGGAATTATGCAGTTGTTAAATACAATTATGTTAGTACAAAAGAACCTAAATCCTAATTTGGATATAGAAGGAGTACTTCTTACTATGCTTGATTTAAGAACTAAATTAGGTATAGAAGTTGTTACAGAAATAAGAAGCTACTTTAAGGAAAGAGTTTACGATACAATCATTCCAAGATTAGTAAAATTGTCAGAGGCACCATCACATGGTAAACCAATACATATATATGAACCAGATAGTAAAGGAACTCTTGCCTATTTGAATCTTGCTAAAGAGGTGATTGAAAGAAATGGATAATAAGAGAAAGGCTTTAGGACGTGGTTTGGAAGATTTGTTTAATTCCGAGAGTTTAGAATTAAACAAGATTGAAGATAGGATAATGGAGGGTGCTACTAAGGATGAGATTGTTGAGATTAATCTTGATGAACTTAGAAGTAATCCATATCAGCCAAGAAAGATATTTGATGAAGAATCATTACAAGAATTAAGTGATTCTATAAGGGAGTATGGGGTTTTTCAACCTATAATTGTTAAAAAGAGTATTAAAGGTTACGATATAATTGCAGGTGAAAGAAGAGTTAAAGCAAGTAAGTTAGCAGGCCTTAAAACTATTCCTGCAATAGTAAGGGATTTTTCTGATGAACAAATGATGCAAATAGCATTACTTGAGAACTTGCAAAGAGAGAATCTAACTGCTATTGAAGAAGCTAATGCATATAATGAAATAATTAATGCACTTCAAATAACACAAGAAGATTTTGCAAGAAGAATTGGAAAAAGTAGAAGCCACGTAACTAATATGCTTGGGTTATTAAAATTACCAAAGGAAACTCAAGATTTAATTCTTACTAATAAACTAAGTATGGGGCATGCTAGAGTATTAAGTAAACTTGAAGATGTAAATGAAATTGAAAAATTATCTTATGAAATAATTGATAATAATTTAAGTGTTAGAGAACTTGAAAATAAAGTTAATTCTTCATATAAAAGGAACGTAGAATTTAAAAAAAGAGATAGCAAAAAAAGTGGAGAATATAAGTATGTTGAACAAGCACTTGAAGAAAAACTTGGAACAAAGGTAAAAATATTAAATAATAAAATAGTTATTAATTATGCTTCTAGTAATGATTTAAATAGAATTATAGAAATATTAAATGTAAATATTGAGGATTAATATGAAAGAATATAAACTAGGATCAATAGTAATTATGAAAAAAAATCATCCTTGTGGTGAAAATAAATGGCAAATAACAAGAGTTGGCGTTGATATAAAAATTAAATGTATGAAATGCAACCATGAAGTTATGTTAAGTCGTTTAGATTTTGAAAAAAAACTAAAGAAAGTAGTTGAACTATAATGGAAAATAGAAAAGAAAAAAAGAGTTGGTTGAATAATGCGATTATGTTTATGTTTGCACTTATATTACTTGTTGTATTATTAAGTGTTATAGGTTCTGTTTTAAATTGGCAAGGAACTTATTCTGAATTAAATACAGTAACTGGTAATACAGAAACTACTCTTGTAGAAGTTGTATCATTATTTTCAAGGGAAGGGGCAAGATACTTAGTAGGTAATGTTTTAACTACGTTTATGACATTTACTCCTCTTGTAATGTTTTTGTTTACAACAATAGGAATAAGATTTGCAGAAAAAGTTGGATTATTTCAAGCAATATTTGGAAATAAGAAAAGAAAGATAAAAAAATCAGTTTTAACTTTTATAATTGTACTTCTTTCAATTATATCAACTATTGTGGGAGATATTGGATTTGTTTCAGTAATACCTCTTGCAGCAATAATATTTTTAGCTAATAATAGAAACCCAATAATTGGTATAATTGCATCATTCGTCGGAATGACTGCAGGATATGGCGTTAATTTATTTATAACGCAGATGGATTATAATTTACTTGAAACTTCAAATTTATCAAGTCATTTAATTGATAAATCATACAATGTATTAATAAATGGCAATTTAATATTTGGCATAGTATCAACTATTCTACTTTCAATATTAATAACATTTATTACAGAGAAATTTACAACTAAGAAGGCAAAAAAATATAGAATAGATGAAATTTTAGAAGAAGAACCTTTATCAAAAGATTCAAAGAAAGGTTTAAAATATGCAGGAATATTTGCATTTATATCATTGCTTTTCTTTATATATATGTTAATACCATTTGGTACTCCTTTAGCTGGATTATTATTAGATTATAGTGAAAAGACATTCTACGGAAGAGTATTTAGTGGAAATTCTTATGTAATACAGGGTTTAGCATTTATGATATGCACTACATTAATAGTATGTGGTTGGATATATGGAACAATAGCAAAAACACTAAAAACTAAAAATGATTTTTCAAATTATTTATATAGTTCATTAAATAACATAGGAAGCATACTAGTATTATTCTTCTTTGCGTCACAAGTAATTGCTTTATTTAGAAAAACAAATTTAGGAATAATATTTACAATTAAGGTTGTAGATTTACTAAAGAATCTTAATTTTTCTTCAGTAGCATTAGTATTAGGATTCTTTATATTAGTTGCAATAGTTAATATATTTCAGACATCTGCAACAATTAAATGGTCAATTTTAGCACCTACAATAATTCCTTTATTTATGAAATCTAATATGAGTCCAGAATTTACACAAGCAATATTTAGGGCAGGAGATTCAATTACAAATACAATAACACCATTATTTCCATATTTTGTAGTACTTATAGGTATGCTACAAATATATAATAAACAAGAAGAAACAATTGGTATAGGTTATACATATAAATTATTATTACCATACACTATAGGAATATTTGCATTTTGGATAGTATTATTATTGTGTTGGTATATAATTAATTTACCAATTGGTATAGGAGTTTATCCTATTTTATAGGAGGCATTATGAGTTTAACAGCAGGCATAGTAGGTTTACCAAATGTTGGTAAATCAACACTATTTAACGCAATAACAAAAAAAGATATTTTAATTGCAAATTATCCATTTGCAACAATAGATCCTAATGTTGGAATAGTAACAGTCCCCGATTCTAGGTTAGATGTACTTACAGAAATGTATAATCCAAAAAGGACTATACCAACAACATTTGAATTTACAGATATTGCTGGTTTAGTAAAAGGGGCATCTAAGGGAGAGGGTCTTGGAAATAAGTTTTTATCACATATAAGAGAAGTGGATGCAATATGTGAAGTGGTAAGATGTTTTGATAATGAAAATATAATTCACGTAGAAGGTGCAACAGATCCAGTGCGTGATATTGAAATAATTAATATAGAACTTACTTTAGCAGATCTTGAGGTTGTTCAAAATAGAATATCAAAAATAGAAAAGAAAGCACAAACAACAAAAGACAAAGATGCAGTTAGTGAACTTGCAGTATTAAATATAATCAATGATGCACTTACTAATGATATTCCTGTAAGAAGATTAAAATTTACTGAAGAAGAAAAAAAACTAATAAGATCATTTAATTTACTTACTAGTAAACCAATTATATATATTGCAAATATAGATGAAAAAGATATTGGAAAAAATAATGAATATACAAATCAAGTTCGTGAATATGCGCTTAAAGATAATGCAGATGTTATTGAAATGTGTGCAAAAATAGAAAGTGAAATATCAGAATTAGATGATGAAGATAAGGGATTATTTTTAGAAGAATTGGGTATAAAAGAAAGTGGACTTGATAGCTTAGTAAAAGGAGCATATAGTTTACTTGGCTTAAAAACATTCTTTACAGCAGGTAGTGATGAGGTTAAGGCATGGACATTTACTGATGGTATGAAGGCACCAGAATGTGCTGGAATAATTCATACAGACTTTCAAAAAGGATTTATTAAAGCTGAAGTAATGAGCTATGATGACTTAGTTAGTTGTGGTAGTGAATTAAAAGTAAAAGAAAGTGGCAAATTAAGATTGGAAGGTAAAGAATACGAAATGCAAGATGGAGATATCTGCTATTTCAGATTTAATGTATAAAAGGAGACAATATGAAAAAAAGTGGAATTATAACACCAATAATTTTATTGGTACTAGGATTAGTATTATTAATAGTACCAGGTAGTGTAATTAATATAGTTATAAGAGTATTTGGAGCAATTATCATGATTTCTGGTGCTGTATCAGTATACCAAATGATAAAAGAAAGCAATACTAACTATGAGTTAGTATATGGCGTGTTAATGTGTATATTAGGATTAGTATTTGTTAGTAGTCCAAGTGTAATTGCAAGTATAATTCCAACAATACTTGGAATATGGTTTATAATAGAAGCATCTACAAAACTACAATATGTGCTTGCATTAAGAAGTATGAATGCGCCATTATGGATAAGACCATTAATAGTAAATATTTTAATGCTTATACTAGGATTGGTACTTATATTTAATCCATTTAAAGGAGCAGAAACAATTCTTAGAATAGTAGCAATATTTATAGTTATATATGCAGTATTAGATATTGTAGAATATTACATGACAAAACCAAAAAAAGTAAAGGTTATCAAATAATCTTTATTTTTTATTTTGCTTTATATTTTTCTTTAAAATAAATCTTACTAGAATCTAATACCAATTCATTATGTAATGATTTATAATTTGATTTTTCTAACATAATCATTTGCTTTGCAGTAATTAATCTAGTAGAACAGTTATAAGAATTAATAACATTATTTTTTGATTTATATATAGTAAAATCGTTTTCGTGAGATAAATCTTCAACTAAAGTGGCACCATCTTTAACACAACCTCCAATTATTGCATCATAACTAATATCAAGAATAGTACCATCAACAGAATTACAAAATGGCACGATGTCATCAGACTTACCAATAGTAGCAAAAGTAATATAACTTCTATTTGGAGGCGTTACATTTTTGTTCCATGTAACAACTATATACTCACCACTATTTAAATCATGATCCCATGTTCTTTTAACATAATTAGATAATAATCTTTCCATTTCATTATAAGAAACGCTATCAACTAAACATGAAATATTATTAATGTTTTTAATCTCATCATCATTAAATAACTCTTTATAATGACTTAATAGGTAATGAATTACTTCATTTACTTGTTTTTTTCTAATTTCACACACATTCATTAATCTCACCATAAACATTATAGCATGTATAATAAGTATTTTAAATTAATAATATATAATTATTGTAGAATGATTTTATCCTGTGGATAATTTTATATTGAATGATATATGCATTTAATATTTGTTATTTTTTGCCAAAGTCATGGATTACTTATTTTTGTTTTTTGCAAAAATAAGGTTTTAAAAAACAAATTTGAAATAAATAAAAAGGTAAATTTTAAATTTGAATGAACTATAAAATAAAATTAGATATAAAAAAGTGAGATTATAAGGCACTTATTTACAATAAATCCTCACTTTTTTCATATATTTTCTTGTATTAATATAATATTTATTGTATAATACGTGCGAGTAATTAAATTACTCCTTGCTTTTTTTGAAAGTAAAAAGCCGATTAGACCGAAAGGAGGATTAGTATGAAATACGAAATAATGTTTATCGTAAGAGCTAATTTAGAAGAAGGAGAATTAGCAGGAATAGTTAAGAATTTTGAAGAAATTTTAACTAAGAATGGTGCTAAGATAGAATCTTCTAAAGAAATGGGACAAAGAGAATTAGCATATGAAATAAACAAACATAAGAGTGGTTATTACTACTTATATGAAATAAGTTCAAAAGATGATAAAGCTGAAAAAGAATTTAATCGTCTTGCAAATCTAAGTGAAGATATAATTCGTCATATGATAATTAAATTATAAGAAAGAGGTAATTTATGAATAAAGTAGTATTGATTGGACGCTTAACAAAAGATCCTGAACTTAGATATACTTCTAGTAATATTCCTACTGTAACTTTTTCACTTGCAGTAAATAGACCATTTCAAAATCAAAATGGTGTAAGAGAAGCTGATTTTATAAACATAGTTATGTGGAGAAAACAAGCCGAAACTGCTAAGAAATATCTTTCAAAGGGAAGTTTAATTGCAGTTGATGGAAGAATACAAACTAGAAATTATGATGGAACAGATGGTAAAAAAGTATATGTAACAGAAGTTGTTGCTGATAATTTTGAATTTCTTGAATCAAAAGGTCAAAGAGCAAATATGACATCTGATGAAAATATGGATAGCTTTGTACAAAATATGCCAACAACAGATGTTAAAGATGAACCATATATAGATTTTGGAGATACAATCGAATTAAGCGATGATGATATCGCATTTTAAAAAGGAGGATAAATAATGGCAGAATTTTATAGAAAAAAGAAAAAAGTATGTCAATTATGTGCCGGTAGAGAATTAAACTATAAAGACGTAGAAAATATTAGAAAATACGTTGATAGAGAAAAATATAAAATATTACCAAGAAGAGTAACTGGAACTTGTGCTAAACATCAAAGAGTTGTTGCAGAAGAAGTTAAGAAGGCTCGTTTTATGGCACTTATACCATATGTAGGTTAATACCTGCATATTTTTTTATTTTCTTTCAATTTATCTTATTTTTTCTATGTATTTATAGTATAATAGAAATACTGAAAGGAGTATGTAATGATAAACTCAAATAAAATTAAACAATTAATTGAAAATTCATCAAATGTAGTTATTGTATCGCATAAAAATATAGATTTAGATGCCCTAGGAACAGATCTCGGATTATATTTTATATGCAAATCTTTTGGTAAAGATGCTTATATAATAGTTGAAGATGAAACTTTTTCACCTGAAATAAGAAGAGCATTAAGTACTATAGAAAAAAAAGATAACATAACTATTAAAAAGTATAGCGATATAAAAAGATTTATTAATGATAAGACACTATTAATAATTGCTGATACTAATAAAAAAAGTAGGTTACAGAATATAGAATTACTTGAAATAAAAGATAAAGTATTAATTGATCACCATATAAAATCTGATGATGAAATACAAGATTTAATATATGAATATATAGATACAAATGAATCAAGTGCAGCAGAAATAGCGATGGATTTAATTAATGAATTTAATACTTATATACCAAGTGAGATAGCAACTATAATGTTATCTGGTATATATATAGATACAAATGGATTTATATTAAAAACAAATGAAAATACTCATTCATGTGCGGCAACACTTTATAGTTTTGGTGCAGACAATAAAGAAGCTAGCAGATTATTAAAACAAAATTTTAATGAATATAAAAGAAGACAAGCACTTATTATGAAAACAGAATTTTATAATGAAGTTGCTATAACAATAAGTGATGAACTTATTTATAATACAACCGAACTTGCTAAAGCATGTGATGTACTTTTAACATTTAACCATGTAGAAGCTGCATATGTAATTGCAAAAATAGATGAAAATACTATTGGCATAAGTGCAAGATCACTTGGCAATATTGATGTTGAAGAATTAATGACACATTTTGGTGGAGGTGGCCATAAAACTGATGCTGGTGCACAAGTAAAAGAATCTGATGTATTTAAAATAAAAGAAAATTTATTAAATTATATAGGGGGATAGTATGAAAGTAATATTTTTAAAAGATGTAAAAGGTCAAGGAAAGAAAGATGAAATTAAAGAAGTAAAAGATGGATATGCAATGAACTATCTAATTAAAAATGGTTATGCAGTAAAATATACTTCTAGAAGTAATGAAATTTTACTTGATGAAAAAGCAAAAAGAAAAGAACAAGAAGATAAAAATATAGCAGAAGCGAACGCAATTAAAAATAAACTTAAAGAAATAAACTTAGTATTTAAAGTTAAAACCGGTGAAGCTGATAAAGTATTTGGCAGTATTTCTCAAAAACAAATAAAAGAAGAACTTGATAAAAGAGGGCTTAATATTGATAAGAAAAAAATTATGATAGATACTCCTATATCAACTCTTGGGTATCATTTTGTTAAAATTGAACTTCATAAAAAAGTAATTGCAGAGTTAAGTGTACAATTAATAAGAGGGTAGTTATGAATGGAAAAGTTTTACCACATAATCTAGAAGCAGAGCAATCAGTATTAGGAGCATCTTTTATTTCAAAAAATGCTTTACAAAGAGTTTGTGAAGAGTTAACTGAAGAATCATTTTATATAGATGCACACAGTAAAATATTTGAAACCTTAAAAGAACTTTATAATGCTGGTATAGCAGTTGATATAACTACAGTTACAGATAAATTAAAAAACAAAAAATTATTAAAAGCAGTAGGGGATGTTGATTATTTACTTGAAATAGTAAACTCAGTACCAACTGCTGCTAATATAGATTATTATATAAATATAGTAAATGAGAAAGCTGTATTAAGAAACTTAATAGATACAGCTACATCAATAGTATCAGAAGCATACATGGGAGATGCTACTATAAATGAGACATTAGATGATGCTGAAAGAAAGATACTTAATGTAGCAAAGAATAGAAAAACAAGCGAATTTAAAACTATGGCAGAGGCTTTGTCAAAAGCACAATCTGATTTAGAAAAAATAAGTGAGAACGGCGGAGAAATAACAGGTGCACCTTCTGGATTTTATGATTTAGATAAAGTTACTACTGGTTTTCATGAAAATGAGTTTATTATATTAGCAGCACGTCCAGGTATGGGAAAAACAGCAATAGTTTTAAATATAGCTGTAAATGTAGCAGAAGCTACTAAAAAAAATGTTGCAATATTTAACTTAGAAATGGGTGCTGAACAGCTTGCAATGAGAATGATATCATCAGCAGGTCAAATAGATGGATATAAATTAAGAACAGGGAAACTTGAACATAGTGATTGGAAAAGAGTAAATGAAGCAATTAGCCAGTTAGCTGAAACAAATATTAAAATAGATGATACGCCAGGTATTACAATTGGAGAAATAAGAGCTAAATGTAGGCGTTTAGCAGCATCCAAAGAAGGTATTGGTCTTGTAATAATAGATTACTTGCAATTAGTTACAGCATCTAATAAATATGCTGGAAATCGTCAACAAGAAGTAGCAGAAATAAGTAGAGCATTAAAAACTTTAGCACTTGAATTAAAAGTGCCTATAATAGCATGTGCACAGTTATCACGTGCTGTTGAAGGAAGAGAAGACAAACGTCCATTAATGAGTGATTTAAGGGAATCTGGTTCTATTGAACAGGATGCCGATATAGTAGCATTTTTATATAGAGATGATTATTATAACAAAGAAGCAAGGATGGATGATAATAATAGTGTAGTTGAATTTATAATAGGAAAAAACAGAAGTGGACCTACAAAGACAGTTGAACTTTTATTTAAGAAAAATACATCTACATTTATAGGATATAAAAAAGAAGAATAGGTGGTTTTATGAAAGTAAAGGTATTAGCAAGTGGTTCAAAAGGCAACGTTACTTTTATTGAAAAAGATGATACAAGAATTTTAATAGATATAGGTATGAATGCTAAATATATAGAAGAAAAATTAAAAGAAATGGATGTAAATCCAAAATCAATAGATGCTATATTAATAACACATACACATAAAGATCATATTACTGGATTAAAAACATTTGTAAAAAGATATAATACACCTGTTTATGTAAGTGCGAAGATGAAAGATGTCGATGTAGATACAAAAAGGTATATAAGAAAAGAAATGACGGTTAAAGATATAAATGTAAAAGTTATTCAAACATCTCATGACGTACCGTCATATGGATATATTATAGAAGATAGTTTAGTATACATAACAGATACAGGTTATATAAATGAAAAATATTTTGATATGCTAAGAGATAAAAAAATATATGTTATGGAAAGTAATCATGATATAGAAAAATTAATGGAAGGACCTTACCCATATCATTTAAAACAAAGAATTTTAAGTGATAAAGGACACTTATCAAACGAAATGTCATCAGAATATTTATCGAAATTAATTGGTAAAGATACAAAATACGTTGTACTTGCCCATCTTAGTGAAACAAATAATGAAGAGACTATTGCAATTAATGAATTTAAAAAAAGAAATAATGTTGATAATTTAATTGCAGCAAGGCAAAATGAACCAACGGAGTTAATAGAAGTATGATAACAATTATATCAGTAGGTAAATTAAAAGAAAAATATTTAAATGATGGTATTAATGAGTATTTAAAAAGATTATCAAAATATATGAAAGTAGAATTAATAGAAGTTGAAGATGTTTCATTTGATAAGGAAAAAACTTTAAAAGAAGAAGCACGTAATATACAAAAAAGATTAAACTTAAAATCTTATATAATTACTTTAGAAATAGATGGTAAAGAATTAACTTCTTTAGAATTATCAGATTTAATTAATAAAACAAGCATTAATAATAGTGACATAACTTTTATTATAGGTGGATCATATGGACTAGATGATAGTATAAAGCAGTTATCAAACTATAAACTATCATTTTCTAAACTAACATTCCCACATCAATTATTTAGACTCATACTTCTTGAACAAATATATAGAAGTTACAAAATAATTAATAATGAGACTTATCATAAGTGATAAGTTTTTATTTTTTTGTAAGTTAACTTAAGCTAATACTAGAATAGTATTGATGTTTATTAGTTTTTTAATCAATATATCATACATATTATTAATTAGGTGATAAAATGGAAATTATTGGTATTTTAGTATTGTTTATAGTAGGAATATATTTTACATTTAAGTTAAAATTTTTAAATTTTAATTTAAAACTGATAATTAAGAGTTTATTTAAGAACGAATCAAATGAAGGAATTACACCGTTTCAAACTTTATGTATTTCACTAGCATCTAGAATTGGTGTTGGATCATTATCTGGTGTTATACTTGCACTTTATGTAGGTGGTCTTGGGAGTATATTTTGGATATGGATATCAACATTACTTTGCTCATCAAACACCCTTGTAGAGTCTATTTTATCAATTAAATATAGAAAAAGCATAGGAAATAATATGTATGAAGGAGGTCCATTTTATTATATAAAAATGGGTTTAAATAAAAAGTATTTATCTTTTTTATATGCACTTATCTTTCTTTTTGCATATACGTGTGGATTTTTAACAATACAATCAAATACTATAAGTAAAATAGTTACTGAAATAGTTCCGATAAATCCAATAGTAATAGGAATTATAATAGTAGTATTAACATCACTTATAATATTTAAAGGAATTAAAGAAATAGCAGGAGTTGTATCTAAGTTAGTACCATTTATGGCTATTTTATATATGGCTACTTGCTTATTAATTATATTTAAAAATTTAGATTTAGTAAGTAATATTTTTATAAAAATAATTACAAGTGCATTTAATATGAAAAGTTTTTTCACTGGTTTTATAATAGGATGTACTAAATCTATATTTTCAACAGAAGCAGGTCTTGGTACGGGTGCAATCGCATCTAGTGCATCTTCATCTACTGATGAGGTCAGTCAAGGACTTATTCAGGTATTTGGAATATTTTTTGATACGTTTATTGTAAGTACATTAACCATATTTGTAGTTTTATCTTCTCCATATGAACTATTAAATTTTAGTAATATAAATGGAATAGAAATAACTAGATATGCATTTACATATCATCTTGGTACTTATGGTGGTTTAATACTTATTGTTTCACTAATTTTATTTGCTTTTTCTACTATAATAGGTGGTTATTATTATGGAGAAATTGCACTTAAATACATAACACAAAAAGAAAATACAACTATATTTAAAATAATAATACTAATTTTATTGTTAATATCTACAATAATTTCACCAACGATAATATGGGATTTAATAGATAAATTTATAGTAATACTCGCACTTATTAATACATATTCTTTAATACTTCTTAGGAAAGAAGTGTTTAAGATAGTAAAAAAATATGATAAAATTAATAAGAAATAAACATTAAATGGAAGTGAAAAGATGATAGGTAACAGTTGGGATACTATATTAAAAGATGAATTTAAAAAAGATTATTTT
>HF990820.1:24530-31367 GCA_000436255.1 Clostridium sp. CAG:1193
GAATTTAAAAAAGATTATTTTAAAAAACTTAGCATTTTTTTAAATGAAGAAGTAAAACATAAAACAATATATCCAAAAAGTATAGATTTATTTAAAGCACTTAAATTAACGGATTATAACGATGTAAATGTAGTTATTTTAGGTCAAGATCCATATCATGGTGAAAATGAAGCGAACGGATTATGCTTTTCTGTTAATCATGGGATACAAACTCCCCCATCACTACAAAATATATTTAAAGAGTTAAAAAGGGATTTAAATATTACAAGAGAAGATACAGATTTAAGTGATTGGGCTAAACAAGGAGTACTTTTATTAAATACAGTACTTACTGTAGAAAAAGACAAAGCATTCTCACATAGAGGAAAAGGTTGGGAAATATTTACAGATAAAATAATAGAAAAATTAAACGAAAAAGATGATCCTATTGTATTTATATTGTGGGGAAGTGCTGCAAGAAGTAAAAAAACATTAATAACTAATAAAAAACACATGATAGTAGAATCAGCACACCCATCCCCATTATCATATTACAGAGGATTTGAAGGCAGTAAACCATTTTCAAAAACAAACAACTTGTTAAAAAGTGTAAATAAAAAAGAAATAAAATGGTGATAGTATTACTTGTGTGTTATAATTAGGTTAGATTTTTAATTTTATATCTCCTAAATAAGAGTAAAGAAGTTATAAATTAAAGTTAAATATAAAAAAGGAGGTATAGTATGCAAGATAAAACAATAGTATGCAAAGATTGCGGTAAAGAATTTGTATTTACTGTAGGTGAGCAAGAATTCTATAAAGAAAAAGGTTTTACTAATGAACCAGTTAGATGTAAAGAATGCAGAATAAATAGAAAAAATGCAAAATTTTCTACTAGAGAAAAATAATTGTTGAAAATATAAATTAATAATGATATAATATCGTTGTTAATTTTTTATGGCGCCATTGGTGAAGTGGTTAACACGCCAGATTGTGGCTCTGGTATGCATCGGTTCGATTCCGATATGACGCCCCATATTGAAATTTATACACACTCTTGTGTGATTTATAATAAATCAACTGAAAAGTTGATTTTTTTATATTGCAATAGATATATAAAAATGTTACTTATATTAAAACATAATAAAATTATGTTGATAAAGTAGTTTACTTGAAAATATTTCATCGTTTTGATATAATAACACACGTTAATTTAGAAGGTATTTTTATGGAAAATTCATCAAATGATAATATCGATAAGGAATATTTAAAAGATGACTATGAATCTACATATGAGTACGGATTATCTCTTTTTAAAGAATCTTTAAAAGAAGTAAGTGTGTATCCATATCATGAAATTTTGCCTTATTTTAATTATCCTTTATCTATGATTGAAAGTGATGTAAAAGAAGCAAGAGAAAGTAAAACAGATAATAATGAGTTTTATAAAGAACAATGCGATAAATTGCTTCTGATGTATGAAAGATTGTTAAATACCTCTTTAATTTGTCAATTTGAAACAGGTACAAAAGAAGAAAAACAAAGGGCAAAGGAAATACTTAAAGTAATCAAGAAGTGCATAATTAAAGATGAAGTTTCTAAACAACCTGAAAATTCCTCTAAAAAACTTGTTAAAAATTTATTTTCAAAATTTAAAAAGCAAGAAAATACTAAATAGTTACTTAATATATTTATATATTAAAATGTGGATATCTACACATTTATTATGTTTAAAAATAAAATCAAACTCTAAGTTTGGTTTTTCTTTTGTGAAAGAATAAGTTTAAATTTGTATATTGTTCTATAAATGTAATATGGTATAATATACTATTATAGGTGATATTATGATTATTAGTAAATATTTTTTATTATTTGTTTTCTATTCATTTTTAGGATGGCTTATGGAAGTTACCCAGGGATATGTAAGACATAAAAAATTTGTAAATAGAGGTTTTTTAATTGGACCGTATTGTCCAATATATGGTTATGGCGCAATATCAATGACACTATTATTAAAAGGATACGCAAATGATCCAATTGTTTTATTTGTTATGGCAATAGTAATTTGTTCTATCTTAGAATACACTACTAGTTTTGTTATGGAAAAACTATTTAAAATAAGATGGTGGGATTATTCTAATAGAAAATTTAATATTAACGGAAGAATATGTTTAGAAACGATGATTCCTTTTGGTATATTAGGTTGTTTAATGATATATTTTGTTAATCCTTTTATGTTTGCTATTATTGATATGATACCAAGCAATTTAATTAATATAATTGCGGTAATTTTGTTCATAATATATTTGGTGGATAATGCAATTTCTATAACAATAATATCTAATTTAAAAGATATTACACTTGATGTTAAAGGTGATTCAACTGAAAAAGTAACTAAAGAAGTAAGAAAAAGAGTACTTGCCGGACAACAAACTTTATATAAGAGAATTGTAAAAGCATTTTCATCATTTAAAGTAGTAAGAAAGAAGTGATAGTGTGGAAATTATAAATAGAGTAAAAGCTTTACTTATAAACAAGCATAATAAAATAATGCTTTGTTTATGTGATGGACAATATCAATTCCCAGGTGGGCATGTTGAAGATGGTGAATCTTTAATAGATGCGTTAAAAAGAGAAATTAGAGAAGAAACAGGAATTGTACTTGATATTAAAAATATAAAACCATTTCATAAGATACATTATGATTTGAAAGATAGAAAATTAAATATATATTATTATGCTATTAATTGTGATGAAGAGGTAAATTTAAAAAATACAGATATGACTGACTTAGAAAAAGAAGGTAATTTTAAAATTAAATATGTTGATTTAGGAAATGCCGAAAAGGTAATAATTGATAATATAGATGCTCATCCAAGAAATAGATTTATAGTAAAAGAAATGGTTGAAGTGTTAGAGGCGTATAAAAAAATATAAAAAACAAGAATTATTTAGATTTCTTGTTTTTCTTTTTACAATATAAACTATTTACTATCTTAACTTTCTTACCGATTTTAGTAACGAATTTCTTTTTTACGCCTTCAGGTAATTCTTTTTTTATAATTTTCATATAACTTCCCTCCGCGTATAATTATATCATGTATATTATAAATAAGTAAATTATTTTATTTAAATAAGAGTAGTGCATAATATTGTATCATGTGATATAATATTATTAAGCACATTATAGAAAGGAGAGAATATGCCAACTAAGATAAAAATAACTAAAGAAATGATACTTGATGCAGCATTTGAAATAGCAAAAGAAGAAGGTATTGAAGGGGTTAGCAATAGGACAATTGCAAAAAGATTAAATTCGTCAATAAGGCCAATATATTATCAATTTGAAAATTCTAAAGAATTAAATCAAGAATTACGTATTAAGATTGAAAAATATTTTTATCACTATTTAATGGATAATATAAATGATGATATGCCAGCTTATAAACAAGTTGGTGTTAAGTATATTGAATTTGCAAAGTATGAGACTAATCTTTTTAAAGTTCTATTTATGAGTAGAAGTGAACTTTTTGCAAGTGAATTTATTACACAAGATGAAGAATTTAAAGAATTATCAAAGATAATTAAACTAAGCACAGAATTAAGTGATAGTGATATTGAGTTATTTCATACTAAAATGTGGATATTCACGCATGGTATTGCAACATTAATTGCAACAGGTACAGTAGTTTTTACTGATGAGCAAATTAAAGAATTATTGTCATATGAATTTCAAGCACTTATGTTACTTGAAAATAATAAAGATAATAAATGGGTAATAAAAAATAAGAAAGAAGGAGTAAATAATGAATAATTTTAAAAATATAATTTGGGGTATAGTTTTAGTTACAATAGGAATAATATTTGGTTTAAATGAACTTAATATTACAAATATTAATATATTTTTTGATGGATGGTGGACACTTTTTATTATAGTTCCATGCGTAATTGGATTATTTAATGATGATGAAAAAACAGGAAGTATTATAGGAATATTAATAGGTATAATTTTATTACTAGGATGTCAAGCTATAATTACTTTTGATTTAGTATGGAAATTAATGTTACCACTAGTATTAATTGTTATTGGTTTATCATTTATATTTAAAGATGCATTTAATAGTAAAATTAACAAAGAGATAAAGAAAATAAATAAAAATAAAACAAAAGATGGTGGATATTGTTCGACATTTTCATCACAAAAAGTAAGCTTTAGCGATGAAGAATTTAATGGTACAGATGTTAGTGCTATATTTGGCGCAGTAGAAATAGATTTAACAGATGCTATAATTAAAAAAGACGTAGTAATAAATGCAAGTGCAGTTTTTGGTGGTATAGATATAAGAGTACCAAAAAATATGAAAGTTAAAATTAAATCAAATTCAATATTTGGTGGAGTTAGCGAGAAAAAAAGAAATATAAAAGAAACTAGTACATCACAAACAATATATATAAATGCATCATGTATGTTTGGAGGGGTAGAAATTAAATGACAACTATACAAAAGGTAATTAAGTATCTTGCTATTGCTTTTGGTATGGCATTGACAATATCTATATTTTGTTTAATTATAAACATCTCAAGTAGTATTGCAAAAGGATTTAATGTAGATAGTAAAAGCGATAAAAAGGATAATATATATCAAATAGATAAAAATATATCATATCTTGATGTTGATGTTGAATTTTCTAATTTAACTATTAAAAAAGGTGATAAGTTTTTTGCAGAATCAAATAATAAATATATAAATATTAAACAGGATGAAAACAAATTACAAATTAAAGAAAAAAAACATATTAAATTAGATGGAAAGTTAGATGAACTAACAATATATATACCAGAAGATTTAAAATTAGATGTAGTTAATATAGAAAATGGTGCAGGCACCTTAAATATTGAATCTTTAACCGCTGATAAATTAAAACTAAGTTTAGGTGCTGGTAGAGTGACCATAGATTATTTAGATGTAAAAAGTTCTGATATAGAGACTGGTGCAGGTAAATTTGAAATTAAAAAAGGAAGCATTAACAATCTTGATTTAGATTTAGGAGTAGGTGAATCTAGTGTAACGTCTAAAATAACGGGATATAATGAGATTGATACTGGTGTAGGTAGTTTTAAATTAAATTTAATTGGCTCAAAAGAAGATTATGAAATAACTGCATCAAAAGGTTTAGGCAATATAATTATAGATGGTAAAAATGTAGTTGATAAGCAAATAGTAGGAACGGGGGAAAATATCATTAAAATAGATGGTGGTATTGGAGAGATAACAGTAACTTTTAATAATAACAATAAGTAGGAGGCATTATGAAAAATATAATTGAGGTTAAAAATTTAACAAAAGAATACAAAAAAATAAAAGCTGTGGATAACTTATCTTTTGATGTAAAAGAAGGGGAAATTCTTGGTTTATTAGGACCAAATGGTAGTGGTAAATCTACAACAATTAATTGTATATTATCATTACTAAATTATCAAAATGGTGATATAAAAGTATTTGGTGAAGAAATGAATCCAGATTCTTATAGCATTAAATCAAAAATAGGAGTAATATTCCAAGAAGTAGCTGTTTTTGAAGAACTTACAGTATATGAAAATATTGACTATTTTTGCGGTCTTTATATAAGTGATAAAGTTACAAGAAGTAAGTATGTAGAAGATGCAATAGATTTTGTTGGATTAAATGAATTTAAGAAATTTTATCCTAAACAATTATCAGGAGGTCTTTTAAGAAGACTTAATATCGCTTGTGGAATTGCACATAAACCAAAATTAATATTTCTAGATGAACCAACAGTAGCAGTTGATCCACAAAGTAGAAATAACATATTAGATGGTATAAAAAGACTAAGAGATAATGGTGCAACAATATTATACACAACACATTACATGGAAGAAGTAGAAATGCTTTGTGACCGAATAATTATATTGGATAAAGGTAAAATAATTGCGCAGGGAACAAGTGACGAACTTAAAGACCTTGCTAATATAGAAGAAAAAATAACAGTAGAAATAAATGATATTGATGATAAATTATTAGATGAAATAAATAATTTTAAAAATGTATGTGACGTGTCATTAAATATAAATGTATTACAAATTACTTATAAAAAAGGAGAAAATAACTTAGGAGAATTAATGGAATATTTAAAGAATAAAAAAGTAACATATAATAAAATATTTTCAGAAAGACCAACATTAAATGATGTTTTTCTAGAACTTACAGGTAAGGAATTAAGGGATTAATGTTCTTTCATAACTATAAATATTCATTAAAGACACTATTTAAAAATAAAGGCCTTATCTTCTGGACATTTTTATTTCCTATAATACTTGGTACATTTTTTAATTTAGCATTTTCAAATATAGAAAATAGTGAAAAATTAAGTATTATAGATATAGTAGTTGTAGATGATAGTGTAGATGATACATTTAAAAGCGCAATAGATGGGTTAAGTGATAAAAATGATGAAAATAGATTATTTAATGTTACGTATACAAATAAAGATGAAGCTATTAAGAAACTTAGTAATAATGAAATAACGGGGTATCTATATTTTGATAATAATAAATCTAATATTGTAGTAAATAAAAGTGGAATTAATGAAACTATATTTAGATTTGTAATAGACGAAGTAAATAGTAAAATAGAACTTACCAATTCAATTTTACAAAATAAAATTATATCCTCAAAAGAAGTAATTGATAAAAATTCTTTATATAAACAAGTAAATGATATTATTAATAATAGTGAAGCAAAACTTAATGATATATCAAATAAAAATCTTGGTTATACAATGATTGAATACTATACATTAATTGCAATGGCTGCATTGTATGGTGGGGCAATTGCAA
>HF990820.1:31446-33689 GCA_000436255.1 Clostridium sp. CAG:1193
AACATCTATATCTGGCATGAAAAAAGGACCAATGCTACTTAGTAGTTTACTTGCAAGTTATACAGTTCAGTTAATAGGGATGCTAATATTATTTATATTTACAATATTTGTAATGAAAGTAAATTATGGCAATAGATTCTTGCATGTCGTACTTATTGCATTATTAGGTTCATTATCAGGATTATCTATGGGTGTTGCTATTGCTACTTTAATTAAAACAAATGATAATGCAAAAACAGGTATATTAATATCAATAACAATGTTATGCTGTTTTTTATCTGGTATGATGGGTATTACAATGAAATATGTTATAGATAAAAATATTCCAATAATAAATAAAATTAATCCTGCAAGTATGATAACAGATGGATTGTATTCACTATATTATTATAATTCATTAAATAGATTTTATTTTGATGTATTAAGTTTAACTATATTTTCTTTATTGATGATATTTATATCATATAAAGAATTAAGGAGGCAGAAATATGATAGTATTTAATACCTTCTGGAAAGTTATAAAAAAATATAAAGCCACAGTAATTTTATATACTGCAATGCTTGTTATATTTGGATCAACTAATATGCAAGCTAATAACAAAGTAATGACATTTACAAATACAAAACCAGATATTTTGATAGTAAACAATGATAAAGATGGAGTACTTACTAAAAATCTGGTGGATTATTTAAATAAAAATACAAATATAGTAAAAATAAAAGATAGTGAAGAAGCAAGAGATGATGCATTATTTTATAGGGATGTAAGTTATATAATATATATACCAACATCATATAGTAAAAATGTATTAAATGGTATAAATAACACTTTAGATATTAAAAGTACAAATGATTATAACGCATCTTTAGCAGAAATGATTTTAAAAAAATATATAGAAGTAGAAAATGTATATGCTAGTATATATCGTGATGAGTCTAAAATAATAAATGCAATAAATAAAAACTTAGAAACTAATTCAAATGTAGAAATTACATCAAAATTAAATACAACAACTATGGAAAAAACAGCAAGATTTTATAATTTCGCTAGCTATTGTATTATGGCAGTTACTATATATATAGTTTGCTTAGTATTATCGAGTTTTCATAATGAAATGATTAATAAAAGAATAGTAGTAAGTAGTATGAATTATAAAAAACATAATAGGTTAATTCTTGGCGCAAGTTTCGCATACGCACTAATTGTATGGATTTTATATATAGTACTTGGAATAATATTACTTGGTGATGTAATGTTTACTATAAGAGGATTAATATATGTTTTAAACACATTAATATTTACATTTGTAGCATTAACATTAGCACTACTTATATCCACTATAACAAATAATAAAAATGCAATTTCAGGTATAGTTAACGTAGTAGCATTAGCACAAGCATTTTTATGTGGAGCATTTATACCAACACAATGGTTACCAAATTCAGTTCTAACAATTGCACATGTTTTACCAGCATATTGGTATATAAATACAAATGATATATTAAAAGAACTAGAAACAATAAGTAGCACTACTTTAAAACCAGTGATTATAAATAGTATTATTTTAATATTATTTTCGCTTATATTTATTGTATTAAACAATATTATTTCAAAAAAGAAAAGACAATTTTAATTGGTAAAAAAGAAAATATTTGATAAAAACAAATATTTCTTTTTTTATGGTATTAACCAAATAAGTGATTTGTCATAAACTAATATAGGTGATTTAAATGAATGATAGAATAACTAAGAAGGTTGTAGTGGATGCTGGTCATGGTGGTAGTGATCCTGGAGCATCTAGTGCAGATGTTATTGAAAAAGAATATAACTTAAAAATAGCTAATTATATATATAACAGGTTAAAAGAATTAGGAATACCTACATATATAACGAGAAGTACTGATGTGACAATAACCCCAACAGATAGAGTTAATAGAATATTAAATGCATTTGGAAATAGTAATGATGTTATAGTACTTTCTAATCACTTAAATGCAGGAGGTGGTGAAGGCTCTTGTGGTAAATTAACTTTCTTCGAGAAATATATATATTAAATTACCAAAATATGGTATAATGCTATATATAAGATAGCAGTATCGTCTTATTTTAAGATGGATACTGCTTATTTTTTTGAAGTGAGGTGTAGTTTTATGAGTAAATCTGTTAAATATGAATATGATTCAAACAAAAAACAAGTAGTCGTATTATTTAAGAATGGTCCAAAAATAGAAGATGAAAAAAG
>HF990820.1:33740-39824 GCA_000436255.1 Clostridium sp. CAG:1193
TTAGATTTAGAAAAAACAAAAATAACTACAATATTTAAAGATGAGTTATTAAGATTATTTGACGTTGATGGAGTAAAAGAATTAAAAGAAAAAATAGATAATAATGTTAAATTGATTTTTAAGCCGGGTGATGGTGATATGGTATATGATGAATCAATAAATACAGTAATTGTTTATACTAATTCATTTAAAGAAGAAGTGGTAAAGCCATCTGAAAAAACAAAAAGATTAAGAAAAAGTATGGAGAAACTTGCAAAAAAAGAAAGAATATCTTCAAATGAATTTACAAATTTAGTAAGTACTATTGCTGAAGGTGTTGAGATAATTGAATTGACGGAAAGAGATAGAAACACTGTAGCTAAACTAATACCACAGTTAATTAAAGAAGGTGATATAAAAATTTCGTTGAGAGATGTAACTGATATTAATAAAGATAGATTAAAGGATATAGTGCAGATTGGTAGAGATTTGTTAGTTAAAAAAAGAGGCGTTGAAAAGAAACTTCAAATCGATAGGGACTCAATTGGAAAAGAATTTGCATGGCAAAGATATTTTGAAATGTACGGAACATATTTGTTATTTGGATCTATTAAACAGCAAAAACCAGAGGAATTACTGCAAATTGAATCAGCTTTGAGAAATAAGGATAGTAAACTAGATATTTTAACTATAAATAGATATGGATTCTTAGATATTGTTGAATTAAAAAAATCAGATGAATATTTATTTAGATTAGATGAATCACATGATAATATTGTTCCTACCTCAAAATTAAGTACAGCTATATCACAAGTAAATAATTATTTAATGTTATTACCATATGCTAAAGAGCAGGGTGAATTAATAAAGGGTGCAGAATCAGCTACAGGAATGTTAGTTATGGGAAGTAAGGAATATTTAATGAATAAAGATAATATACAAAAATATTGTGAAAAAACAGGAATGTCAGAAGATTTAGTTCAACTTAAATTACGAAAGGCATTAAGAGATTTAAATTATTCATATGCACATATTCAAATTGTTTTATATGATGAAATTTTAGATAATTTAGATAATTTTATTAATCAAATGGAAATTAAAATTAATTAATGTTATTTAGGAGTGATATTAATGATAGATTTAAGCAAATTAACTATTGAAAAGAAAAGTGATATTATTAATCCTTTAGCTATTTTTTCTTCTTTACCAAATAAATCAGAAAAGTATAATGGATATTTGAGAAATGTGCAAGGTGAAGTATTAAATCAATGGTTCGAATTAAGAAATAATAGAGATAATATAATAAAGATGAACACTGGTAGTGGAAAAACTACAGTTGCATTGTTGATATTACAAAGTTGTTTAAATGAACGAAAAGGAAATGCTGTTTATGTTGTTAGGGATAATTTTTTAATCCAACAAGTTAAAGATGAAGCAAAAGATTTAGGAATAAAAGTGGTAGAAAATGAGCAAGACATTGACTTTTTAAAAAATAAAGCAATATTGGTTATCTCAATTCAAAAGCTAATTAATGGAAGAACAGTATTTGATGAAAGAAATCATATTGATAATATTATTATTGATGATGTTCATGCATGTTTGGATACTGCAGAACAACAATTTATTATCAAAATAATGCGTGATAAACATTCTCGATTATATGACGATATTTTTAGTCTATTTAAAAAGGAACTTCAGAGACAAAATCATATTAATGCAATTAATATTGAAGACAAAATAATGGAATCTAATCCTATGCTCGTACCATTTTGGGAGGTAAAAAATAAATATAAAAAAATATTAGAGTATATTAATAAATATCAATATGATGAGGTATATAATGATATTTTTTTTCCATTTTCTTTTTTAAATGATATTATTCAATACTGCAATATTTCTATATCATATAATGCAATAGAAATTAGTCCTGATTGCTTGCCTATATATAAAGTGTCTGCATTTAATAATGCAAAACGAAGAATATTTATAAGTGCAACTTTAAAAGATGATGGTAAACTTATTAATTCGTTTAATTTGGATAAGAATAATATTGATAAAATTATTACTCCATCTCAAGCCTTAGATATAGGTAATAGAATGATACTATTTCCTCAAGCTATTAATCCTCGTATTACTGATGATGATTTGAAACAATACCTAAAAAAAGTATCACTTGATAAAAGAATAGTAGTAATCGTACCATCAAATAGAAGAGCTAAATATTGGAATGATGTTGCAAATCACATTTTCAATAAAGGAAATATTGAAGATATAAAAAATTACACTACTGGTCTTGATATATTAGTTAACAGATATGATGGTATCGATTTAAAGGGTAAATTGTGCTCCTATTTAGTAATAGATGGGTTACCAAACGCTAAAAGCTTATTTGAACAGATAACTGAATCATTATTACGAGATACCTCAAAATCAAATATAGATAAAATTCAAAAAATTGAGCAAGGCATGGGAAGAGGAATTAGATCTAATCAAGATAACTGTGCAGTTGTAATTATGGGAAAGCAATTGTTAAATATAATATATAATGGTAATGCATTAGAATCATTTAGTTTTTCTACAAGTATACAATATTCATTATCTGAACAAATTGCTGATCAACTAAAAAATGAGCCATTGGAAAATATAATGGATACTTTTAATCTTTGTTTAAATAAAGATTCAGATTGGATTACAGTTATGAATAAAGCCTTAAGTGAGGTTATTATTTCCAATTCATTAAGCTATAAAGAAGAAGATTTGGAATTGAATAAAGCATTTAATACAGCTTTAAAGGGAAACTATCAAGAATGTTTTAACATGATTCAAAAATTGGTCAATAATGAAGATAATGAGCAAAGAAAAGGATATCTAATGCTCTATTTAGCGAAATATAAATGTTTTGTTGATGAAGTAGAATCCCAAAAAATCTTATTGTCAGCTAAACAATATAATAGGGATTTATATTTACCATTGAATGGCTTTGATGTAAAGCAAAGAAAATTAAATAAAACAATTCAATCTTCTAAAATTATGAGATTGTATAGAGAAAAATATAAGAAAGATATGCAGTTGTATCTATATGCATTTGAAACTAATTTTTCTAATTTGATTTTTAGTGAAAGTACGTATAAAGACTTTGAAAAAGCTATTAATGCTGTTGGTGAGCTTTTAGGTTTTGAGGTTTCTATGCCGGATTCTGAATTTGGTGAAGGCCCAGATAATATATGGTATTTAAATGATACAAGTTATATGATTATTGAGTGTAAAAATGAATCTCAAACAGAAACAATTAGTAAGGAATATTGTGGACAATTATGTATGTCAGATAATTGGGCTAAAGAAAAATATGGGGAAAACAATACATTTTATCCAATAATAGTACATAAAAGTAATATTTTTAGTAGACTTGCAAGCCCAAATGATAACTTTAGAATTATTACTGAAGAAAGTATAAACAAATTGTTTGAAAACATTAGATTGTTTTGTAATGCCATCATAAGTACACCAAGTATTAATGAACAATTAATAAATGAATGTTTAGTTAAATATAAAATTGATTATAAAAGTATAATAGATAATTATACTGTCCAATTTATAAAAGAAAAAAACTAGGAGCCTAGTTTTTTTCATTTTCTATTATGTTTTCTAATTCGTTTCCAATTTTTTCAATTATACCAACTACTAAGGCATTACCCATCATGAAATTTCTTTTTTTATCTGTCATACCTGTATTAGTCCAGTTGTCTGGGAAACAATTTATTCTTTCACATTCAATTGGGGTTAATAATCTAATCTTTTTAGTTTTATAATCTTCAACTATATGAGTAGTTCTGCTTATTCCACCCTCACTAGTTAACATTGTTCTAGCAGGAGCATCTAAGTTATCAGGACATGGCACATAGCACCTTCAGTATAGAAATATTCTTCTCCATTAGGTTTAACTCTTGGAATTCTTTTATTACCTTTTAAGTATTCAAACTTTTTATATGCTTCATCACTTAAGAAGAACTTTTTATCTATTTCTTCATGTTGTATAATTTTCTTTAATGGAAAAACTTTATCACAATCTGCTGATACTTTTGAAGTATATACTTTACCATTCATCATAATTCCAGCATTATAAAAATGTGCTTTAAACTTATCACTTACTTCAACTAAATCTTTAAATGAATCTTTTGATAAATTAGTTGTATTAAATTCTAATTCAACATCTTTAATTGGGAATTGTTTAACAAACATTCCATCTTTAAAAATTATATCTTTAGGATTACTTTTGGATAATGATTTATAATACTCAGTAGATTTATGATAAGCAAATATAAATACTCTTCTTCTTTTTTGTGGTAAACCATATTCACTAGCATTAATAACTCGCCATTGAACAGCATATCCGTTATCTAGAAAACTTCTTAAAATAATACCAAAATCTCTACCTCTTTGCTTAGCAGGAGATAATAATAATCTATCAACATTTTCTAATAAGACAAATGGTGGCTTTTTCGCTCTTAATATGTCATTAATTGCCCACCATAAAACTCCTTTTTTACCTTCAATACCTTTACTATTTGAAAGAGTTTGGAATTGAATCAACTGCTAAAAGTATTAATAGTATGTTGATAAACAGAATGTTTAATGTTAAAAGTGAATTGGATAAAACAGATGAATTCCAAAAAGCTAATATAGTTCCAAAGACTATTAGAATAGAAGAAAATGGTAGAATAAAAGAATGTATTTCATTTCCAGCATTTGAATTTACTGATATAGTTGAACAAAACTAGGAAACATCTGATTTAAAAGAACAATTTGAAACAACCAAATATATGTTCTTTATCTTTAAATGTGAAAGTGGAGAATATGTTTTTAGAGATATAAAAATATGGAATATGCCAGAAATGGATATTCAAACATGGGTTATGGATATGTGGAAGAAAACATATAATACAATCAAAACAGGTAATATAGTAAGGTATATCAAAGATGGAAAAAGAAAAACTAATTTTGTTGGCTCAAGTGAAAATAGAGTATGCCATGTAAGACCTCATGGTAGAGATTCAAAAGATACATTTAAATTGCCAGTAGCTGATAAATTAACTGGTGCTACTGAATATACTAAACATTGTTTTTGGATAAATAATAGTTATATTAAAGAAATATTTAAGGAATATTTATAAAAAAATAAAATATTTTTTAGTGATTTTACAAAAAGGGTGCAAATTTTTGCACTTTTTTTGATTAATACAATTGCTTAGTATTAAAGGACAAAACAAGTTATAAGTGAAGTATAGATATAGTTATAAATATTGGTTAAAATGGCTTTTAAAACGAATGGACAAATAAAAAATTCTGTGTTAAAGTTGCTATAATAGGTAAATAATATAACAAAAAAGGGAAAAACGGAAAGAAAATGAAACTTGCATAATAAAAATATTTCTGATATATTTGCTATAGTAGGTAAATAGTTTAAATAAAAGATGATATTACTTTTTGTTAATATCCCAACAAAATCTCAATATTTTATATATTGAGATTTTTTATTTGCCCATTTTTAGGTGTCTTATTAAATATAAAATACCTATATGGGATAAATTTTGCAAGTGCAAAATAAGTTTGGTACCATAAGAAACATTGATTTTACCTAGAAAAATTGATGTTGCGGTACCATCGTCTTATCCTGATAAAAAAATATCAATTAAAAATTGGTGTTTTTGGATTTTATAGAAAGGAGGGTATCATATTTGAAAAAAGATTTTATTATTATTTCAAGAGAATTAATGAAAGATAACAGTTTGGCTAAATCAGACTGTTTTTTATTTGGTAATATTTATAATCTTAGTAGATTAAATGGTTATTGTTTTGCTACTAATAGTATTATCTAATTTATCTTTTGTTAAAATAAGGGCAATTGATTATTCTTTAAAAAGATTAAAAGAAAAAGGATATATTAGTGTTGAAAGAGTAAGAAATGATGATTTAATACAACGAAGGATATATGTAAATTATATGCAAGATGATTCAGGTTAGTATGCAGTATTGTGCATTAATTATATGAATAGATATGCATGTATAATAAATAAATTGAAAGATAATTAATATATAAAAAATTAT
>HF990821.1:0-2266 GCA_000436255.1 Clostridium sp. CAG:1193
CTGCATTTATATTCTCCTCCCTTATTATTACAAAATTATTATACCATTCCCATATCACTTGTCAAGTTTACAATTGTTGACAAAATAAAAATGTCTAAGTTTATAACCCAGACATCATAAAATGCTAATTTTATTTAGTTATTCTTGTTCCTGTTTTTCCTTTAAGTGCTAAAAGTGCTTTATCAAGTGATGTTATTACTGCAACCCCATTATTGTTATTATTGATAAATTCCATACAAGCTTCTACTTTTGGTAACATACTTCCTTTTGCAAAGTGTCCTTCTTCTATATATTTTTTTAACTCTGAAACTGTTACATCTCTAAGTTCTTTTTCATCTTCTTTTTTATAATTTAAATAAACACTATCTACTGCTGTTAATATTAATAAAATATCTGCATTAAGAAGTTCTGCTAATTTTGCACTAGCAAAATCTTTATCAATAACTGCATCTACTCCTTTAATACCATTATCATCTATTACAGGTATTCCTCCACCACCAACAGTTATAACAATATTACCATTATTAACTAGTTCTTTTACAGCATTTATTTCAACTATATCAACTGGTTTTGGAGATGCTACTACTCTTCTATATCCTCTTCCTGCATCTTCTTTTAATGTATATCCTTTTTCTTTTTCAAGTGCTATAGCTTCCTCCTTACTATAAAACATACCTACTGGTTTAGTCGGATTTAAAAATGCTTTATCAGATTTATCTACTAATACTTGCGTAACTACTGCTATACAATTTTTTTCTATATTATTATTTTTAAGTTCACATTCTATAGCTTGACTTAAATGATATCCAATATATCCTTGGCTCATCGCACCACATTCTGCAAAAGGCATAACTGGTACTCCTGTATTATTTGATGCTGCATAATCAAATGCAAGATTTATAATTCCAACTTGAGGTCCGTTTCCATGTGCGATTACAACCTCGTTTCCATCTTTTATTAATTCAACTATTGATTTAGCTGTATTCTTAACTAATTCTAATTGTTCTTCTGGTGTTTTTCCTAATGCATTACCACCTAATGCTACTACTATTTTGCTCATATATCCTCCTATATTTATATAAGAATTATAACATATAATTAATTTTATGTTTAGCATTTTCTTTAAAGTTCATATTAATAATGGTAAAAATATAAAGATACATATAAAATTAAAAATAAAAATAATGAAATGTATTATATATATACTTAAATTTTTCTTTTGAATTTGGAAATTTTGATTTTAAAGACTTTGGTAAAAACTTAAGAACTTCTTTAAATTTTTAATAGTAATATGGCGCTAATGAAATGGCAAAACTAGAATATAACTATAAAGATATAACAATAACACTATAAATAACTAAATTTATACTTTGTACTAAATTCTCTTATATCACCTACAGTACTTTTAATAACAACATTTTTAATACAAACATTAGAAACATATAGATCATTATTAACCATTATATCTATATATTTATTTTTAAAATCATTTATTACTTTATTTATATCTTTTTCATAATATAAAAATTCTTTATTATTAAATATAATTTGATTACTCTCATTTATATATGGAACTATTTTATTTATTTCAAATTCACGATTATAAAAAAAAGAAAATACTTTTATAAAATTATCTGTATTTAAATTACATTCATCAAATGTTAATGTAAATACTTTATACGTATCACTTGTATCTATTTCATTAAAACTACTAATTATTCTTTCTTTTTTAGGATAAATAACTATAGTAATAATTATTATAGTTATTAAAAATATATATAACTTCTTCATAATATCACCATTAATATTCTTACCTATAAATATTGATTTAAACTATAATTTGACAAATTTCGCAATATTTATATAATATTAGTACCAAAAAGAAGGAATTATTATGAATAAAAAAGAGAAAATTGCTTTACTAGAACACATAAAAAAAGATTTAGAAAAAGCTATATACCCACCAACTTTTGAATATGATATTAATTATTACATAGGAAATGATACTACACAGAATTTCTTTGATTTTAAAAGTGAATTTAATTGTTATGCATATGCAATGCAATTTAAAGAAAAAATTGATCCATCAGAAAAAGATATTTATTATTATCCTGGATTTTTAAGTATAGGCGAACCATTTATATGGACAGAAAATACTATAATGGATGGTTTTTATAAAGACTGTGACATTTTAGGAATAGAACATATCCCATCAAATCTCGATGAAGAAATTAATACAGATAGTTATAAAATTGCTATAATGATA
>HF990821.1:2277-13384 GCA_000436255.1 Clostridium sp. CAG:1193
ATTGCTATAATGATAGAAAGAAAAATAGGTATGCTTAAAGACTTTCACTTCATAAGGCAAAACAAAAATGGAATTTGGTCAGAAAAAAGAGGATACTTTGGAAGTGTAGAAAAAGTATCATCACCATCAAAAGTAGAAAGATATGATATCATTGATGTAGTTAAAGTTAAAAGGAAAATATAAAACACCAAGATTATTGGTGTTTTAATATTGTGATTTTTTTACTATGAATGTTAAGCCAGAAGATTTATACTTCTTGCATTAAATCTATCTGTATTTTTCTCAGTACGAGCATATACAATTATCACTTTGCTTGTATCAAAATTGCTTAAATATCCTAGTTTTGAAATTGTGAATTATATAATTCACTATAAAATCCTTTTTTATTCATAAGTTCTTCATGATTACCTTGTTCAATAATATTACCATTATTCATCACAAGAATTAAGTCTGCATTCTTAATTGTAGATAATCTATGTGCGATTATAAATGAAGTTCTTCCTACTGTAAGTTTATCCATTGCTTTTTGTACAAGTTCTTCTGTTCTTGTATCTACACTACTAGTTGCTTCATCTAGTATGAGAAATGGTGCATCATTTAACATAGCTCTTGCTATAGTTAATAATTGTTTTTCTCCACTTGATAAGCTTTCTGCATCTGATAAAACTGTATTATAACCATTAGGAAGCGATTTAATAAAATGATCTAGTCCTACAATTTTACATGCATCTATTATTTCTTTATCAGTTATATGTTTTTTATTATAAACTATATTTTCTTTTATAGTACCTTCAAATATCCATGTATCTTGAAGTACCATACAAAATAAATCATGTACATTTTCTCTTGTTATATCCTTTGTATCTACTCCATCAATAGTTATCTTACCTTTACTAATTTCATAAAATCTCATTAGTAAATTAACCATTGTTGTTTTACCTGCTCCTGTAGGTCCTACTATAGCAACCTTTTGTCCTGATTTAACATCTATATTAAAATCATGAATAATCGTTTTATCTACATCATATCCAAATTTAACATGGTCAAATTTTATATTACCTTTAACTTTAGTTTTATCAAGGCTACTTTTTACATGCTCTTTTTCTAATTCTTTTTCATCTAAGAATTCAAATATTCTTTCTGCTGCTGCTGCTGTACTCTGTAAGTTACTAAATGCCTGTGCAATTGTAGATAATGGATTTGTAAATAATCTTGTGTAAATCATAAATGATACTATTACACCTATTGTAATACTACCATTTATTACAAGTGCTGAACCAACTATACATATAGCAACATAACCAAAATTACCTATAAAACTCATAATTGGTGGCATTAAGTTTGATAAAAATTGACTCTTTTTAGCACTTTCGTAAAGTTTATCATTTATTTTATCAAATTTCTTATTTGAATTATCTATTCCGTTATATACTTTTACAACATTAAGTCCTGAATATATTTCCTCTATATGACCATTAATATTACCAAGTTCTTCTTGTTGCATTGTAAAGTATTTTTGTGATTTTGTAAGTATTACAATCATTAGTGAAAAACCTATTAATGTTGCTACTATTGCTGTTATAGCCATCAAATAATTTGTTATAAACATCATAGTAACTACACCTATAAATAGTACTACTGAACTTATTAAGTTTGCTATACTATCTGCTAGTGTATGACTAATTGTACTTACATCGTTTGTTACTCTTGATAATATATCACCATAACTAGTACTATCAAAATATTTAAGAGGTAAATTATTTACTTTTTCTATTATTTCTTTTCTTAATCTTTTTGATAATTTACTAGTAACAATTGCCATAATATATGATTCCATATATGAAAATGCTGCACTTAATAAATATATTGTTCCAAGAAATACTACTATTTTTCTTGTTTTAGTTGTATCTATTGTAGTAAATATTCCATCTTTTATAAGATCAATTAAATCTTGTATTTTATCTGGACCAATTATAGTAAATACTGCACTTATTATTGATAATGTTACTGCAAATAGGAATGGAATAATATATGGCTTGCAATATTTTAACAATCTTATCATAGATGCTTTAAAGTTTTTTGGCCTCTCTACTCCTCTCATTCCATGAGGAACTTTAACTTTTTGTGAGTTTTTATTCTCTTTAGCCATTATAATTCCTCCTTTCCAAATTGTGATAGAGCAATTTCTTTATATTCTTTGCATTTTTTAAGTAGTTCTTCATGCGTTCCTATACCAACACATTTTCCTTCTTCTAGTACAAGTATTTTATCTGCATTTTTAATTGTACCAATTCTTTGTGCAACTATAAATGTAGTTGCATCTTTTGTATATTTTTTTAAATCTTTTCTAAGTACATAATCTGTCTTATAGTCAAGTGCTGAAAATGAATCATCAAATATGTATATTTCAGGATCTCTAGCAATTGCTCTTGCGATTGCTAGTCTTTGTTTTTGACCTCCTGATATATTAGTACCACCACTTGCTATATGACTATCAATATCTTTATCCATTTTAGATACAAAATCTTTAGCTTGCGCTATTTTAATGCTTCTTTCTATTTTCTCTTTTGTAAACTTTTTACCATTACTTCCATAAGCAACGTTTTCTTTTACTGTACCATTAAACATTACTGCTTTTTGTGGTATATAACCTAACTTATTATGAAGATATTCTAAATCATAATCTTTTACATTAACCCCATCAATAAGTATTTCTCCTTCTGTCGCATCATAAAATCTTGGTATTAAATTAATAAGAGTACTTTTCCCACAACCAGTTCTTCCTATAAATGCAATAGTCTCTCCCTTACTTGCTTTAAAACTAATATTCTTAAGTACATATTCTTCTGCATCAGGATATTTAAACGATACATTTTTAAATTCCACTTCTCCTTTTATATTTGTATCTTCCTTAAAACTTCCACTTTTAATTTTAACATCAGTTTCTAATACTTCTAATATTCTTTTAGCACTTACACTTGCTCTTGGAAACATAACAAATACTATTGCAAGCATCATAAAACTCATTACTACTTGCATTGCATATGATGAAAATACAATCATATTACTAAATATACTTACTTTATCAGTTAAAGCTGCTTTATTAAGTAAATATATACCAATTGCATATATTGAAAGAGTAAGTGTACTCATTATAAGACTCATCCATGGTGAGATTATTGACATGATTTTTTCTATAAATAAATGTGTATTAGTAAGTTCATTATTTGCTTTATCAAATTTATTTTTTTCATATTTTTCTGCATTATACGCTCTTACTACCCTTATTCCTTTTAAATTTTCCATAGTAATTCTATTTAGATTATCAGTTAATTTTTGAACTCGTTTAAATCTAGGTAATGCAAAAATTATTACAACTGATATTAACATAAGTAAACATAATACAGCGCCACCCGTCGCTATACTCCATTCATAACTTTTTCCAGATATTTTACATATTGCCCATACTGCTGTGACTGGAGACTTTATCATTAGTTGTAATCCCATAGATATTAACATTTGAACCTGCGTAATATCATTAGTAGTCCTTGTAATTAAACTGCTAGTAGAAAACTTTTTAATTTCTTCCATACTAAAATCTTCAACTTTAGTAAATACTTCTTTCCTAATTTTTCTTGAGAAATTAGATGCAACATTAGCAACAAAGTATCCTACTACAATAGATGAAGCTAAACTTCCTAATGCACATAGTAGCATTTTGCTCCCCGGGTTAAATAAATCTTTAACATTACTTCCCTCTGTTTGAAGTAATGTTGTTATATTATTCATATAATCAGGTAATTTTAAATCTAACCATACCTGAAATACTATAAGTAATGCACTTATTAGTACATATAATAGTTCTTTTTTCCCTAATTTTTTTATTAGTTTAAACATATATACCTCCAAATAAATTATATGTTATGTGAATATAATATTAATTACCATTAATGCATTATACTATGAATTAAATTATTTATCAACAAAAAAAGACCTGTAGTTTAGATCTTAGTATTACTTTCTATTTCTTTAATTAAAATATCATTTTCTTTAGTTTAACAAACATAAATGATAAAAGTACGTTTATGTCTCGTAAATGATTCAGTCATATCTAATTTACTAGTTAATGATAAAATATCAAAAACGTTTCCATTTTATCACAACAATTAGTAAGTTTAGTATTCATATTTTTCACTTAATAATTAAAGTATATTAGTAAAATAAATTTTATAAAAAAAGGTGGAGTATTCTGGGGGGAATACTCCTTCAGGGGGTTTTGGTTGAATAGCTCTCACACTAAACAGTAAGAGCATGTACAAATTTATCATCTGTACATTCTAATGATAATATAAGTTAATTATTTTGTCAATATCATTTGTGATAGTTATACGTTTTAGAATATTTATATTTACCTACATTAATAATATTAATTGGTACTGGAAAAAATATATTTAACCATCTTATTAATGGTGTTACTGTAATATGTAATTTTAATATACCAGGAGATATTATAAGAATGTTATCATTATGAACATTTCCTCTTGCAAGAGGTGGAAATAATTTTTTACTAGGAGAAATTAATCCTACATTATTATCAAATATTTCATCTATTATCGGAAGAACCATTCCATTATGCATATGACCAGATAATATTAAATCATACTCTTTTAATTTATTATATATCTTCTCATCTTTAAAACATATCGGTGAATGCATCAATAATACTTTTAATTTATTATTATTTAGTTTAATATTAAGGCACCTTAATTCATTATACATTATATTCACATCTTCCTTTTTATATTTATAATAATAATCAAAAGATTGAGTATACCCAACTACAAACACTTTATCATCTTCATAATATGTATTATCAAGTAAATAAATATTATTAATGTTTTTAATCTCACTCCAAAATGTTTTGTTATAACATTTTTCTACACTACTACCTACTCTTTTAAATAGATCATGATTACCAAGAGATATTAAAACTTTTCTATTAGAAGATATTTTTTTTAGCCAATTAATTAAAAGACTTTTATTAAAAGCATCATAAATAACATTATTTGAATCAATTAAATCACCCGTAATACATATATAATCTACTTCGTAATTACTAAGTTTTTTATATAAAAAATCTAATCTTTTACTATCACATGCACCACTATAATGTATATCACTAATATGCATTATTTTAGTATTAGTATTTTTATTATATAAATATGTATTAATTTCCTTTATAATTCGCATTTTTATCACCCTTTTTAAAACGTGTACAATAACCACATCTTTTACATAACTCACTTACTAATATATTATTTTTAAATCCATTTAACATTTCTTTATATAAATTACTATTTATAATACTTTCTAAATTAGTTTTAAATATATTTCCTAAAGTGTTATCACCATTATTATCAAGACAACAAGATACAACAGTTCCATCTACAAGTATACCTATTTGATCTTTTAAGGCTTTACATGTCCCTTTTGTACTTATTACATCCATATCCATATTAGGCCATAAAAATTCTATGTCCTTATCTAAGAATATATTATTTGTTAAAGTAAATCTTTTTTTATCAAATATAATTTTTTTAGAATAATGTTTTTCTAGTAAATCAATTACTTCTTTATTATCTTTATTATTCCAAAGTCTTAAAGATATATATGTGTTTTTAATCTCATCAATTACATAAAGTAAAGTTTCTATTTCATTTATATCATCAAAACTATGAAGAGATATATTAATTTGCCTTATATTACTATTATTAATAATAGTAAGTTTACTTTTTAATAATCTTGCATTAGTAGTTATGTTTACATTAAAACCATACTTATTTGATAATGCTATTATTTTATCTATATCAGGATGCATAAAAGGTTCACCTTTAATATGAAGATAAATATGATTAGTATACCCCTTTATTTTATTTAAAATTATTTCAAACTCATCTATACTCATATATTTTTTGCATCTTTTTGTAGGTGGACAAAAAGAGCAATTTAAATTACAAATATTAGTTATTTCTATATATATTCTTTTAAACATTAATCTAAATTAATACTTTTAGATAATTCTTCTTTAATATATTTATAATCATCTAATTTCTTATCTCTTAAAAATTCCATACTATCTTCTTTTGCAGTAACTAATATTTTATAATCTTTCTTTATATCAGCAATTTTAAATAATACATCTCCACTTTGTCTTACTCCAAACAAATCTCCACCACCTCTTAATTTAAAATCTTCTTCACTTATAAGAAAACCATCACTAGTCTTTTCAATTATTTTTAATCTTTCATTATCTTTACTACCAATTAATACACAATATGAAGTAAATTCATTTCTTCCTACTCTACCTCTTAATTGATGTAATGTAGACATCCCAAACAAATTTGCATTATGTATTACAATCATAGTAGCATTTCTTACATCAACACCAACTTCTATTACCGTTGTACTTATTAATATATCAATCTCTTTATTTAAAAACTTATTCATCACTTCTTCTTTTTCTTTAGGTTTCATTTTACCATGAAGCATACCTATATTATATTTTTTAAATGCTAACTTGTATTGTCTTAATAAATTAGTAACACTATCATTATTTTCACCCTCAATTAAAGGTGCGACAACGTATACTTGATGAGACTTATCTAATTCAGATTTTATCATATATAAAACATCTTTAATCTCACTTTCTTCTTTAATACAAGTTACTACTTCTTTTCTATTACTAGGTTTACTTTTAATCATACTTATATCCATATCACCATATATAGTAAGTGCATATGTTCTTGGTATTGGAGTTGCACTCATATATAAAACATCCGGCATATTTCCTTTTGTTCTTAAATTGTTTCTTTGATTTACACCAAACCTGTGTTGTTCATCAGTAACTACAAGACCAAGATTTTTAAATGTTACATCATCTTGTATTAAAGCATGTGTACCAATTAATATATCAACTTCACCTAAAGAAAGGCGTTTATTAATATCTTTTTTCTCTTTTTGTGTTAAACTACCAACTAATAATTCTATATTTACATGAGGAAGCACTTTCTTAAAATTTTCATAATGTTGACGTGCGAGTATTTCAGTTGGTGCCATTAATGCACACTGATAATGACTATTTACCATTCCATACATTGCAAGCAAACTAACTATAGTTTTACCACTTCCAACATCACCCTCTAAAAGCCTATTCATTCTTTTATCAATATTTAAATCAGATACTATTTCATTTACTGCATTTATTTGATCAATAGTTAATTTAAAAGGTAAACTTGATATAAATTCATTAATTTTATTAATATCAATTCCCCTATTATATCCTATAGAGTATTCACTATTCTTAAGTTTTAAATAATTAATTTTAAGCATAAACATAAATAACTCTTCATATTTAAGCATAAGCATAGCTTTTTTAGTACTTTCTATATTAACCGGATTATGAATACATAAAAGTGATGAATACTTATCCATTAATGCATGTCTATCACTTAAATAATCAGGTATATAAGAAATAACATTTTTTTCTTTTTCTAATGCATTATTAATTAAAGTATGAATAGCTTTTTTATTTAAACCCTCAGTTGTTTTATAAATAGGAATTATTCTTACACTATCTAAATTAATATTAAACATTATATCTGACGCAATTATAGTATTATTTTTCTTATCAATTTTACCAATTACTACAATATTTTTACCAATAGTAAGAATATTTTTCATAAATCCTCTATTGAATATAATAACTTTAAATATATTAAAACCAGTATTTATATTAAATTGCATTTTATTAATATTTTTAAATCTATACACTATAGGTACATTTTCAACCATACCATCTATTATTACTTTATCATTATCATTTAAAGAAGCAATATCACTTCTTTTTAATATTTCATATCTATAAGGATAATGTGAAATAAGATCATAAGTTGTATATATTGATAATTTATTTAGTTGTTTTAAAGTTTTATCTCCTACTCCTTTTATATCAGTTAAAGATAGCACATTATCACCTCAAATACATTATAACAAATTATTTTATTTTTTTTTAAAAAAGTGTTGACAAAGTCATGAATAATCCGTATTATAACAAATACCAAACCGAGTTATTGGTTTGGCTGCTAGTATCACACTAGCCAACCCCTTTTTATTCTTTTTGAGGTCGCCTTCAGGGGGTCGACCTCTAAATTAAGTTTACAAAAGCACATTATTAATTAATGTGCTTTATTTTTGCCTTTAAGCATACTTTCATATATACTTATTGCTTTATTACTAACATTATCCATACTATACTTTTCTGCTACACTTCTTAAATGTTTTAAATCGTATTTATCTAATGATTTATATACTTCTATAATCTTATCACACATATCTCCTATATCATGTGCCTTGTAAAATTTACCACAACTGCTATCAATATATTCTTCAGGTCCTTTACATCTAGTACTTACTATTACTGTTCCTGATGCTAGTGCTTCTATTCCTGGTATGCAAAATGTTTCTGTATCACTTGCAATTATATATATATCATTACAAGATAAAATCTCTGCAACTTCTTCTTTAGTCTTTCTACCTAGAAATGTAACATACTTATTTAACTCATAATTATCAACCATTTCCTTTAAATAAGGCATTAAATATCCATCTCCAACCATATCAAGATGAACATCTATACCTCTTTTAACAAGTAAATTAACCGCATCTATTACATCATTTAAATTTTTGCCATTTCTAAATCCTGCAACTACAACAAGTCTTAAAGTAGAAGTTCTTTTATATCTTTTTTTATTAAATGTATTTATATCAACAATATTAGGAATTACTTCACACCTATTAAGTGATAATTCTTTTTTCATATATTCACTTACTGTACTAAATAATGTATTTTTTATAGTGTAGGCTCCAAACTCTTTATTATCTCCCTTAAAATACTGATAATAATTAGAAGAATGCTCAGTAACTATTACAGGTATATTATATTTTTTACCAATATAAGCACATCCATAACCTGCTGGTAATGTAACTTCCGCATGTATTATATCTGGTACTTTATTATCCTTTATATAATCTTTATAACTTCTTTCTAAAGCACGCTTATACATATTCATACCAAGTGATACACTTATTTTAGATAAATCTAACATCTTATAAATATATACATTATACCCATCTTCTTTTATTACTTGCTTTCTTTTAGTAAATAAATACTTAAATATATCTTTAATACCATATTTATTTATAAAAAGCATATTTGCATCTACTTTTTTACTTATTGCAGATGTAAATTCTTTATGATAAATACCAAGAAGACTATCACTAGTTCCTGGATACCAAGAAGGCACTACTAAAACATTCATATTATTCACCTTTTCTCATTTTAAATTTATTCTTAATTTTATCTAAGTAATTATCTCCAAGTATTTCATTTAATAATTTAAATCTACTTGTAGTAAAGAAATATATAAATGCACCTACTATCATATAAATTACAATTGTTAATATTGAAGATAATTTCGTACTATAATCAAAATATACATATTTTAATAAATACAATCCTAATAACATTAATACTAATCCTAGTAACACTTTAAGAATAAATGGTACCAAATCTTTATAGTTAAATTTAAACCTCTTAGATAATACTATTAATACTAAAATAAGAGTAATACCAACTGATAACATATCTGTAATTACAGGACCATAATAAGAAGAAACTCCTATAGATTTAAGCAAATACATAATTGGAACATTTAATATTAATTTTAATAAAAAACTTATCATTAATGAACCTATTGTAATTTTAGATTGATTCATTGATTGAGTAATTGTAGTAATTGTAGTAAATAATCCATAAACAATTACTTGTAATATATAAATTCTAAATATATCTGTACTTAATTTATCTACCCCATAAAATATATTCCATATAGGCAAAGATAAAAAACTAATTCCAAACGCCATAGGTATTGTTAAAAACATAAGCATTTTAAATGTTAAATTTAATTTTTCATTAATATCTTTAAAATCACCCTTAGTATAACTTCCTACAACATTAGGTATTAAACTAGATGTAATACCAATAGAAATAGATACTACTATCATATTTAATTTTGAACCCCATGTACTTATTACCCCTATAGTTGTTTCTGCAACATTAGTAGTAAAACCTAATTTAGTTAAAGTTTTTACTACAGTAAATGTATCAACTACATTATAAGCAGATTGAAGCATAGATATTATTACAAATGGTATTGCATACACAATAATTTTCTTAACAAGATCTTTTGTTGTAATGCTTTTTTCTTTTTCAGTTATTTCATTTACTTCATTTTTCTTAAACAAAGGATTTGCCTTTTTTCTTAAATACAAATAAGATGTAAATGCACCAATACTTGCACCTAATACAGCAACATAAACTGCATATTCAACATCCATATTAAGTATTCTAACAGTAGTATAACTTCCTATAACTATTATAAGAACTCTTACAAACTGTTCAATAATACTAGATACACTTCCCTCAAGCAAATATCTATTTCCTTGAAAATATCCTTTTAAAATGCTTAATTTAGGTACAATAAGAAGTGCCAAAGAAACTACTTTAATAGAGATAGATACACTCTCTACAGTATTACCCCCACTAACGCCTCCTATAATATGGTTAGCTATCACATCTGAAAATAAAAACATAATTACAAAACTAATAAAACCAACTGTACTCAACATTTTATTAGCTATTTTATATGATTTTTCCTTTAAATACTTAAAAGATAATGTATCATACTCACTAATTATTTTTGCAATAGCAGATGGGATTCCAACTGTAGATAAATTTAAAAACACTGCATATATAGAATACGCATAACTATATAACGCTCCACCTTGAGATCCTATAATCCTATAAAATGGTATAACATACACAAGTCCTAATATTTTACATACAATTAGACATAATGTAGATATAATTGCTCCATCAATAAAGTTTTTCTTCTTCATAATTTATCTCCTATTTTTAATATACTTATAATTATATCATATATATTAATAAAAAGAAAACAGCATTATTCATGCTGTATAATGCTTGGTA
>HF990822.1:0-7707 GCA_000436255.1 Clostridium sp. CAG:1193
AAATGATGTAATAGTAAAAGATAAAGATAAATGTGTTGCATATTTTTTAAGTCCCATTGAAAATCCAAGTGATACTCTTAAAGAACAAGTAAATACATTATGTAGTGGAAATGCATTAGACAATGGTATGACATTAAAAGATGGTGTACAACGAGGTGAAATTCCATCAAGTGATTATGAAACGGCAGGATTAGAAGTAACATATAAAAATGGTGGAGGAACAGATGTAGTAATACCAAGTAAAATAGATGGTAAAAAAGTAGTTGCAATTGCAGATAATGCATTTACGAGTGATGGAATAATACCTACAACTATAAGTAATACTAAAAAAATATCAGCATCACATTTAAACAACAATGAAAATAAATATGTTGTAACTCCATTAACGAATCAGGTAACAGGTTTAGGAATAACTTCAGTAGTGATACCAAATACAGTTACAAGTATAGGAGTATCTGCATTTGAAAATAATCAACTAACAGAAGTAACAATTCCTAGTAGTGTTACAAGTATAGGAGAATTTGCATTTAGTAGTAATCAATTAACAGAAGTAGTGATACCGAGTAGTGTTACAAGTATAGGAGAATCTGCATTTAAACATAATAAACTAACAGAAGTAACAATTCCAAACAGTGTAACAAGCATAGGGTACAGTGCATTTTCTGGTAATCAATTAACAGAAGTAACAATTCCTAGTAGCGTTACAAGTATAGGTAGTTATGCATTTGCAGGTAATCAATTGACAAAGATTATATTTCCATCAACACCACTGACGATAGGATGCAAAACTTTTTGGGATAATCCAATTACTAATGGTGGAACATATACTTATCCTGATAATGTAACGGTATATTGCATACCATCGTAATAAGTTTAATTATATTTTTAAAGGTGTCATAATTGACACTTTTTCTTATGGAATCAGTTAATTGTTAAAAAAGCAATACTTTTGTTAAAAAAAGTGCAAAATATGTGTAAAGTCGAATAAGAAAATTATTTTTCTTATTTTTTTCTATTGACCCTAAAATAAATTAATAGTATTATATTGGTAGACAGTGGATGATTGTGGTAGAAAGTGGGGGATATTTATGTTTATGGGTGAGTATCATCATAATATTGATGAAAAAGGCCGTTTAATAATGCCTTCAAAATTTAGATATGATCTTGGTGAAAACTTTATAGTTACAAGAGGCATTGATTCATGTCTATTTGTATATCCTAAGGAAACTTGGAATAAACTTACAAGTAAACTTAATGAATTATCTTTCACTAAAAAGGATGTAAGATCATTTCAAAGGTTTTTCTTATCTGCAGCAACACTATCTGAATTTGATAAACAAGGTAGAATCAACATACCAACTCCACTTGCTGATTATGCATCTTTAACTAAAGAATGCGTTGTAATTGGCGTAAATGATCGTATTGAAATATGGTCAAAAGAAAACTTTGATAAATTCTTAAATGATAATATTGATAATATATCAGAAATAGCAGAGAATTTATTTGATGGGGTACCTAATGCATAAAAGTGTTCTTTTAAATGAGTCAATTAATGGACTTAATATTAAGGAAGATGGTATATATGTTGATTGTACTTTAGGTTATGCTGGTCATAGCAGTGAGATATTAAAAAGATTAAAAAAAGGTTATTTATATGCATTTGATCAAGATGATGAAGCAATACTTGCAAGTAAGGCTAAATTAAATAGTATTGCTAGCAATTATGAAATAATAAAATCTAACTTTGTAAATTTAAAAGAAGAACTTAATAAAAGAGGAATTACTAAAGTAGATGGAATATTATTTGATTTAGGTGTATCAAGTCCTCAACTTGATAATGCATATAGAGGTTTTAGTTATCATGAAGATGCTAAACTTGATATGCGTATGGATAAAGATAATCCATTAAGTGCATATCAGGTTGTAAATGATTATTCTGAAAGTGATCTTATTACTATATTTTATAGATATGGTGAAGAAAGATACTCAAAGAGTATTGCAAGAAAGATAGTAGATTATAGAAAAAATAAAAAAATAGAAACAACACTGGAATTAGTAGAAATAATAAAATCTGCTGTACCTGAGAAATATAAAAGGGAAACACATCCTGCTAAAAGATGTTTTCAAGCAATAAGAATTGAGGTTAATAAAGAATTAGAAGTATTTGAAATTGCACTTAAAGATGCGATTGAAATACTTAATACAAATGGAAGAATATGTGTAATAACATTTCATTCATTAGAAGATAAGATATGCAAAGAAATATTTAAGAAAAATAGTGAGGTAAATAAAGTATTTAAAGGCCTTCCAAATATTCCAAAAGAGTATATGCCAAGATTAAAAATAATTGGAAAATATACTCCAACAAAAGAAGAATTGGATGATAATAATAGATCAAGAAGCAGTACACTTAGAATAGCAGAAAAATTATAAAAAGAATGAAAAGAGGAAAAATTATGGCAAAGAAAAAAAGGAAAGTAAGATTATTTAGAATCGAAAGAATGCTAATAAAATTCTGTTTTATACTTGTTTTGATTTTTCCAATTTCAAGTGTTTTATCAAAAGCTGCTTTGTCAAATATGAATCTTGAAGTAGAAAAACTTAAACGAGAAATAAATACTCAAAAGAATACTAATGAAAGTTTAAGCATGAAAGTAAATGAATTAAAATCTATGGCAAATATTACAATAGTTGCTGAAAATGAAGGTTTGAGTTATAATAGTGATAACGTTAAGGTAATAACGAGTAATTAGAGGTGTTAATGTGAAAAGAAAGGTAAATGTTAATAAGATAAAATTAAGTAAGCTTATTTTGGTGTTTATCCTTCTTTTTTTTATTGTAGTTGCAGTAAGATTATCGTTTTTAGCAATATCTCCATCAATTGATGGAATTAATATGAAAAACTTTGTATCAAGTAGAAATACAAGAAAAAAAACAATATATGCTAAAAGAGGGACAATATATGATGTTACTGGAGAAACACTTGCAAGAACAGTTAATTCATACACTGTAATAGCATTCTTAGATGAAAGTAGAAGTGAAGGATTTAAAACACCACAACACGTAGTAGATAAAGAATTAACTGCACAAAAATTATCGCCTTTACTTGGTATGAGTGAAGAAGCTATATTATATTTATTAAATAGAAATGCTTATCAAGTTGAATTGGGACCTGGTGGTAGAGATATTTCTGAATTAAAAAAAGAACAAATAGAAGAATTAAAACTACCAGGTATATCATTTATGTCATCTTATAAAAGATACTATCCAAAAGATGAAACAGCATCTTATATTTTAGGATATGTAAGAACTACTGATGAGGGTGAATTAATTGGTGAAATGGGTATTGAATCATATTACAATAATATGTTAAAAGGAGAAGATGGATATACAATATACCAACAAGATGTTTATGGATATAAAATTCCAAATACAAATGAGGAAACTAAAGATAGTGTAGATGGTGTTGATATTTATTTAACATTAGATAGCAATATACAATATTTTGTAGAAAAGTATAGCAAAGAAGCATATGAAGAATATAATCCAAATTGGTTATTTACAGTAGTGGCAGATGCAAAAACAGGAGCAATACTTGGAAGTACATCTTATCCAACATTTAATCCTAATATAAAGAATATAACAAACTATTTAAATCCATTAGTATCATTTTCCTTTGAACCAGGAAGTACAATGAAGACATTTACATACATGGCTGCAATGGAAAAAGGGGTATATGATGGTAATACTAAATATGAATCAGGTTCAATTGAATTTGGTAAAGACACAATATATGACTGGAATAATAAAGGTTTTGGTGAAATAACATATGATGAAGGATTTTTATATTCTTCTAACGTAGCAATTTCATACATGACAAAAGAATATTTTACAGCAGATGAGTTAAGAGAATACTTTAAGAAGTTTGGTTTTGGAAAAAAGACAGGAATAGAACTTCCGGGAGAATTATCAGGAACACTTAACTTTACATATCCAGTAGAAATTGCAAATGCAGGATTTGGTCAAGGAATAACAATTACTCCAATACAAATGATACAAGCAATGACAACAATTGCAAATGATGGTGTGATGTTAAAACCATATATCGTAGATAAAATAGTAGATACAAATATAAATGAAACTATATATGAAGGTGGAAGAAAAGAGTTAGGTAAAGTAGTTTCAACTAAAACAGTTAATCAGATAAAAGATTTACTTTACCGAGTTATATATAATGATTTATATTATTCAACAGGATCAGGTTTTAAAATGAAAGGGTACGATTTAATGGGAAAAACAGGAACAGCACAATATGTTGATTCTACAAGCGGAAGATACTTTTATGATGATATTAACTACATAAGAAGTTTCGTTGGAATGTTTCCAAAAGATGATCCACAAATAATAATTTATACTGCACTTAAGAAAAACTATAGTGCAAGAGGTATACAAAATATAGTAAAAGGGCTTGTAAAAGATATATCAAATTATAAAGGAATATATAACCCAGATATAAATACAGATGCAACTAGTTACATAATAGAAAACTATAAAAATAAATCGTTAGATACAACACTTAATGATTTAAAAGAAAAATTTAGCGATGTAATAGTAATAGGTAATGGCACAAAAATTATAAATCAATATCCAAAAGAAAATACTAATTTATCTGTTACAGAAAAAGTATATTTACTAACAGATGGAAATGAAATTACAATGCCAAATATTACTAACTGGTCATTAAGAGAAGTAAATATATATTCTAGTTTAACAGGTATAAAAGTAGAATCTACTGGTAGTGGTTATGTAATAAGTCAAAGTATAGAAGAAAATACAAAAATAAAAAAAGATGATAAATTAAAAATAGAATTAAAAAGTAAATTAAAATAATTCTATTTTTTTTATATTGAAAAACATATTTAAATGTGTTAATATTTAATTAGTGAACATTTAATTACTAATTAATGTTTGCCGGTTTTATGGTTATACCTAAGTATCTACTTAGGTATTTTTAATTTTACCAAAACCCACCTGAAATTATATTTTACCAAAACCCGCCTGAAATTATTTAAAGATTATAAGCAAAATAATAATTACGAGCAATATAGAGATTAGTATATCTTTTTTGCTCATAATCCCACCTCCAAATCTAAAAAAGATTTACCGGCAGACAAACGTTCATTAAATGTTCTTATAACTTTTAGCATAAAATAAAAAATATATCAAATTACAAAAAATTAAATTCTGTAATGATATATTTACAAAAATTAAAATATTATATAGACAAATTTGAATTTTAGTAAGACAAGAAACACTAAAATTCATTTTTGTATATTAAAAAAGAAAAATAATGTAATAATAAGGTAGGAGAATATAAATGAAGAAAAAGAAAGTATTTACACTAGTTGAGCTCTTAGCAGTAATAGTAATACCAAGTAGTATAACATTTATAGATAATGTAGCATTTTCTAGTAATTAACTAACATCAATTACGTTTCCATCAACATCACTTACAATATATGATTTATCATTTTATAACAATCCAATTACTAATGGTGGAACATATACTTATCCACCAAATGTAACAATTAAAAAATAAATAATAAAAACTTCTTTAGTCTAACTAAGGAAGTTTTTAATTTAAATTATTTGATATTTTAATAATCATATTCATATCATCATCTTTTGCAATGATATTTTTATGCGTATTTTTACATTTTTCACATTTATAAATAATTTTATATGTATCTTTATATTTTTCTATTCCAATTGGTTTTAAAAGGCCTTTACATGTATTTAATCTATCTCCTGGGTTTATATCTACATGTTTTGAATATAAACAATATGGGCAGTGGTCTCTTGAGGTATAATTTAAAGGGTTAACTTCTTTATTACAATTTTCACATATAAAACTTTTATCATTTTTTGAAAACATTTTCATAAAATCACCTATACAAATTATACCACAATCGGTTATAATTGTAATTAGGAAGTGATAGTATGCATTATGAGGTTAATATAGATGAGTTTTCTGGTCCACTTGACCTTCTTTTGCATCTTATTAAAAAAGATAATATAGATATTTATGACATAAGTTTAGAAAAAATTACTAATGAGTATTTGGAATATATTAAGAAGATGGAAGAGATGAATCTAGATATTGCTAGTGAATATTTGGTTATGGCTTCTGAACTTATTGAATATAAATCAAGAAGTTTATTAAGACAAAAAGATGAAGAAGAAATAGAACAAGATCCTAAAGAAGAACTTATTAAAAGACTTGTTGATTATAAAAAATATAAAGAAGTTACAGAAACATTTAGAAATCTTGAAAATTTAAGAAGTGATATATATACAAAAACACCGTCTAATATAAGTGAGTATGATGAGTCTTTAAAAAATGATGGCTTGGTTAGTGTTGATGATTTAATGGAAGCCTTTAAGAAGTTTTTAAGTAGAAAGGAATATGAAAAACCACTAAATACCAAGGTCACTACTAAAGAGTTATCAGTAAGTGATAGGATTATTAGAATAAGAGATATACTTAAAAATAAAAAGGAAGTAAATTTTATAGAGTTATTTGATGATTTTAGTAAGAAGTATGTGGTTGTAACATTTTTATCTATATTAGAAATGTCTAAAAACAATGAAATTGTAATTATGCAGGAAAATAATTTTGAAAATATAATTATAAAGGGCGTGAAAGAGTGAAAGCTGTACTTGAAGGAATATTGTTTGTTGTTGGAGATGAGGGGGTAACAATAAATGATATATGTAATATATTAGAAATAAATGAAGAGGATGCTAAAAAATTAGTTTTAGAGCTTAAGAATGATTATTTAGATTGTAATAGGGGTCTTAGAATAGATTATCTTGGAAATTCTATTAAGCTTACAACTAAAAAAGAACATAAAGAATATTATAAAAAATTAATTGAAGAGAAGAATAATGTTTTATCTCAAGCTGCTCTTGAAACTCTTGCTATAATTGTATATAATGAGCCAATTACTAGAATAAAAGTAGATGAAATAAGAGGTGTGTCATCTGCTCAAATGATGAGGAAATTAGTTGCAAAAGGATTTATAAAAGAATGTGGTAAAGATTCATCTATTGGGCATCCAATCTTATATAAAACTACTGATGATTTTCTTGATTATTTTGGACTTTCTTCAAAAGAAGATTTACCAAAAATAGATGATAGTATTAAAAATGAAGATGAAACTGATTTATTTTTATCAAAATATAGTGAAAATAATGATGTTAATGTTTAATTAAATAAATTGTATGTTAAAATAAACTTAGTAAGGAGGCATTATGAAACTTGTATCTATTTTACCAGCTGATAGTTATATAGTAATAAATAAAAGTTTATTAAATGATAATGATAGACTAGTTTTAACTATGTTATATCAACCTATTATTGGTAGTATAAGTATGAGTTTATATTTTACCTTATGGTCAGATCTTAACAAAACAGAATTGATGAGTAATGAATATACTCATCACCATCTTATGAATGTAATGAATTTAAAGTTAGATGAAATAGTTTTTGCAAGAAAGAAGCTAGAGGCAGTTGGGCTATTAAAGACTTTTTATAAAATTAATACTGTAAATAATTATGTGTATGAATTATATAGTCCATTATCATCATCAGAATTTTTTGCAAATCCTATTTTAGCATCTTCCTTACTTTCTAGTGTAGGGAAA
>HF990822.1:7785-7987 GCA_000436255.1 Clostridium sp. CAG:1193
AATATGGATGATTTTACAAATATAACTATGCATTTTAGTGAAATATTTATGATGGGTAAATCAGTTGAAGATGTTACTGAAAAAGGTATAAAGAAAAAAGAGAAGGTAGAAATAGTTATTGATGATATAGTAGATTTTGACTTTGTCATTCTTTCTATGCCTAAAGTATTTAATGAAAAAACTTTAACTTTAGGCATGAGAA
>HF990822.1:8017-44836 GCA_000436255.1 Clostridium sp. CAG:1193
TAATTAATAGGCTTTGTTATTTATATAATTTTGATAATGAAACTATATGTGAAATAATTAAAGATTCACTAAATGAAAAGGGAATGATTAGTGAGGCAGAACTTAAAAAGAATTGTAAAAATTATTATTCTTTTGAAAATACAAGAATGCCAAAATTAATATATAAATCAAGAAACACAGTAAAGGATGAAAATAAAAACATAAAAAATCTAAAAGAGAAGTTAATTGAATGTTTTTCATCAACTACACCATATGATTTTCTAAAAGCAAAATATGGTGGTGCTAAACCTACAAGCAAAGATGTTGCTTTAATAGAAGGATTACTTGTTGAACAAGAACTTAATCCTGGTGTAGTAAATGTACTTATTGATTATGTTTTAAGAACTAATGATAAAAAATTAAATAAAAATTATGTAGAAGCAATTGCTAGTCAGTGGAAAATGAAAAATATTGATACAGTTGAAAGTGCGATGAGACAAGCTGAAAAAGAATATAAGAAAATAAATACATATAAAGATAATAAAGACAAAAAAGAAATTAATAATAAAGAAAAACTACCTACATGGTATGGTAAAGATATCAAAAAAAGAGAAATGAGCGATGATGATATTAAAGAATTAGAAAGCATGTTAAGTGATTTTAGGTGATAGTATGAAAGAGTTAAATAAAATGAATATTATAAATAGTGACGCTTTAGGTAGCTTAAAAAAAGAATATCGTGAGTCTTTAAAAGATACAGAATTTGAATCATTTATAAGAAGTATTCACTTACCACATGAAGTATTAATGAAGTATACATCAAGATTAGAGTCATCATTTAATGAATGCCAAAATTGTAGTATTTGTAAATCATTAGATAATTGTAAAAATGAGATATATGGTTTTTGTTTAAAACCAGTTGTAGATAATAATAAACTTATATTTGAATATGTAAGTTGTAAATATAAAAATAAAATGATTAAAGAAAATAAAAAAGATGAATTTGTATATGCTCTTTTAGTGCCAAAAGAAATTAAAAATGCAAAAATGAAAGATGTGTATATAGATGATAAGAATAGAAAAGAAGTAATATTATGGATTTCTAAATTTATAAAAGAATATGATTCTAAAAAGAAACAAAAAGGTTTGTATTTAAATGGTAGTTTTGGATGTGGTAAGACATATCTTGTAGCAGCATGTTTTAATGAGCTTGCTAAAAAGAAGGTTAAAAGTGCGATTGTGTACTGGCCAGAATTTTTAAGAAGTTTAAAAGAATCTTTTGATGATGATTTTAAAGAGAAATTTAATTATATTAAAAATATTGAGTTATTACTTATTGATGATATAGGTGCTGAAAATGTAACACAATGGGGAAGAGATGAAATTTTAGGTACAATACTTCAATATAGAATGGAAAACAATTTAACTACATTTTTTACATCTAATTTAAATTATGATGAATTAGAAAGTGCACTTTCTATATCAAAGGGTAAAGTAGATTCACTTAAAGCAACAAGAATAATGGAAAGAATTAAGAATTTAACAATAAGTATTAACTTAATTGGGGAAAACAGAAGGAAATAGTTTTGGGGGAATAAGTATGGAAGTAACTAATAATAAGACAAGAGAACTAATAGAAATATATGGAAGTAATTGCTGGATGGGTTATACAGTATCTAAACACAATCCATATACATTTCATCATATAAGAAAAGAATCTAAAGGTGGAAGAAGAGAAATACAAAATGGAGCTCTTTTAACTAGAGTTGCACATGATGATCTTCATAAGATAGAACATGTACAAAGATGCAAATGTTACTATAGAGAGCTTAATGAATTATTTAAAGAATTAAATAAGACAAGAAAACCACCTACTATTGAATTTTATAAAGAAGTAAATTCAATACTTAAAAAAGTAAGTAAAAAAGTTGATTTAAGTCCTTTATATGATCCGGATAGAAAAATAAAAATAGTTGACTTTGATGATTATGAATTTGATGGAACTTTACTTATTCCAAAAACAAGAATTAAGTGTATTGACAGAAATACATAAAAGTATTATACTTCATACATAAATACATTGATGAAGGACACGATTGTTAAATGATATTAATAGAGAGTTATCGGTTGGTGTAAGATAATAATTAGTTTAATAGTTACTACCTTTTTAGTAGGATTATAAAAATAATCCCGGGTAAAACCGTTATAAAATTAAGTTAAATCTAGGATGGTACCGTCTTTATGACTCCTTATCTTAGATTTTTTATTTTAGGAGGGTATGATGGAAAGATTTATTCCTGTATTGGCAGTAGAAGATGGACACATGAGTGAATGGCAACTAGATACACAAAATATGCAACTTAGTGAACTTATTGAACTTAGAAATTCATTTATAGGGGTATATGAAATAAGTGTTAGAGCACTAGATAGAAAAATAAATGGCCACTTTAAAGAGCCCAATACTCACAAAAGAGAATGTAAAAAAAGAGAAAAAGAAATCAAAATGAAATTAAAAAGAATAAGTAAAAAATAAGGAGGATTTTATGATAAATATTAAAGAAGATGAAGAATTAAATAAACTTAATCATAGTTGTGCGCATTTACTTGCACATGCAGTAAAACATCTATATAGTGATGCAATGTTTTGGGTAGGACCAGTAATAGAAGATGGATTTTATTATGATATTGATTTAAATGGTAGATCACTTACAGAAGAAGATTTAGAAAAAATAGAAAAAGAAATGAAAAAAATTAGTAAGGATAATAAACTAATTAAAAGAATTGAATTATCTAAAGAAGAAGCTCTTGAAATGTTTAAAAATGATAAATATAAATTAGATTTAATTAATAATATGGCAAGTGATGAAGTAATAAGTGCATATACACAGGGCGATTTTACTGATTTATGTCGTGGACCTCATATGAATTCAACTAAAGATATGAAATATTTTAAATTACTTAAGGTAAGTGGAGCATATTATAAGGGAGATTCTAAAAATCAAATGCTTCAAAGAATATATGGTATTTGTTTTAAAACAGAAGAAGACTTAAATAAATATTTAGAGTACTTAGAAGATGCTAAGAATAGAGATCATAGAAAAATAGGTAAAGAACTTGAAATATTTATGTCAGATGATTTAGTAGGAAAAGGGTTACCAATGTTTTTACCAAATGGATATATTATTTGGCAAGAATTAGAAGATTATATTAAAGGTAAAGAAAAATCTTTAGGATATAAGCATGTACTTACTCCATGTGTTGGTAATGTTGAATTGTATAAAACATCCGGACACTGGGATCATTATAAAGAAAATATGTTTCCTGTAATGGAAGTAGATGAAGAGGCATTTGTACTTCGTCCAATGAACTGTCCACATCATATGATGATATATAAAAACAAACTTCATTCATATAAAGATTTACCAATAAGAATTGGTGAAATCGCACATGATTTTAGATATGAAGCTAGTGGAGCAGTAAAGGGAATCGAAAGAGGAAGACATTTCTGCCAAAATGATGCCCATCTATTTGTTATACCTGAACAAATTAAAGATGAATTTAAGAGTGTTGTAGATTTAATATTTGATGTATATAAAGATTTTAATATAACTGATTATAGATGTGTACTTTCATTAAGAGATCCTCTTGATAAAGAAAAATATTATCAAGATGATGAAATGTGGAATAAAGCAGAAAATGAACTTAGAGAAGTTTTAAATGAACTTGATATAGAATATACAGAAGAAATAGGAGAAGCAGCATTTTATGGACCAAAACTTGATGTTAATGTACGCCCAGCAGTAGGCAATGAATATACATTATCAACATGTCAATTAGATTTCTGTTTACCTATGAAATTCGATTTAAAATATATAGATAAAGATGGTACTAAAAAAACACCAGTAGTATTACATAGAGCAATACTAGGTTCATTAGATAGATTTATGGCATATATTCTAGAAGAAACTAAAGGAGCCTTACCACTTTGGTTAAGTCCAGTACAAGTAAATGTAATACCAGTTAATAATGAGTATCACACTACATATGCAACTAAAGTTTATGAAATGTTAAAAGATAATAATATAAGAGTAAATATAGATTTAAAAGATGAAAAACTAAGTTATAAAATGAGAGAAAGTCAAACAAAGAAAATACCTTATACATTAATATTAGGTGATAAAGAGATGAACAATAATACTATTAGTTATAGACATTTTGGAGAAACTGATACAACTACACTTAGTATAGAAGATTTTATATTAAAACTACATAACGAGATTAAAAATAAACATGAGTAATAAAAATACTAGACAACAAAGTGTCTAGTGTTTTTTTATTACTTGATATAAAAATAATATTTTGTTACTATATAAGTATAATAAGGAGTGAATAAAAAATGAATGAAGGAAATAATTTTAATAATGGAGTAAATAATAATTTTAATAATGCACCAGTAGGACAAAATGGAATGAATCAAGGCCCAAATAACTTTAATAACAACATGAATCTAAATAATTATAATGGTGGTATGCCAAATGGAGGAGTAAATAATAATTTTAATAATGCACCAGTAGGACAAAATGGAATGAATCAAGGCCCAAATAACTTTAATAATATGAATCCAAATAATTTTAATAATAGAGCTATGGCACATCCAATGCCAAACAATAATTTTAATAGAAATAATAAAAAGAGTAATGCATTGCTTTTTGTAATAATAGGTGTAGTAGCATTTGTATTAATAATGACAGGCGTTTATTTTGTATTTGGTAATAAAACTTTAAAATGTACAATAACAGAAAGCCAAGTAGATTTGGTATACGTTTCAAAATTTGCATTTAATAATTTTATAGATGCAAAAGTGTCTGCAAGTGTTGATATAAGTGAATTTAAGAATAATAAAGAATTTATGAATAATAAAGATACTTTTATTGATAGTTTTAAAAAAAATATAACAAGTGAATTTAAAGGGGTAGAAGCAACAGCAAAAGAAGTTGGAGACAAAATTATTGTTGAATATTCTTTAAATAGAGATTATTTAAAGAAAGAAGGATATAATATAGATTCTTACAAAGACATGAAAGTAGATTTTGAGAATCAAGGTTTTACTTGTAAATAATTATTAAAGAGCAATAAAATGCTCTTTTTTTCTTGTATTTATACATATAATTTGTTATAATACTCATGGCTTTTTTAAAACACATGAATATGGATTTAAGTATCTAGTGCCTATTAGGTGATGCTTTTTAGAAGTATTCAGAGGAAAAAACGAAGGAGGAATGTTTATGACAGTAGTTTCAATGAGTTATTTATTAGAAGCTGGAGTTCATTTTGGACATCAAACTAAAAGATGGAATCCAAAGATGAAAGAGTATATCTTCACAGCAAGAGATGATATTTATATTATCGATTTACAAAAAACTGTTAAATTAATTGAGGAAGCTTATGCTGAACTTAAGAAAATAGCAGAAAATGGTGGAAAGGTTTTATTCGTTGGTACTAAAAAACAAGCACAAGAAGCTGCAAAAGAAGAAGCAGAAAGAACTAATATGTTCTATGTTAATGAAAGATGGTTAGGTGGAACTTTAACTAACTTTAGAACAATCAGAAAGAGAATTAATCGTCTTGATGAAATTGAAAAAATGGAAAAAGAAGGTGTTTTTGAACAACTTCCTAAAAAAGAAGTAATCAAAATCCGTAAAGAATATGAAAAATTAAATAAATATTTATGCGGAATTAGAAACATGAAGAAAGTTCCAGAAGCTATAATTATAGTAGATCCAAGAAAAGAAATAAATGCTATAAGAGAAGCTCGTAGATTACATATACCAGTATTTGGAATAGTAGATACTAACTGCGATCCAGATGATGTTGATTATGTAATACCTGCTAATGATGATGCAATTCGTGCTGTTAAATTAGTTATGGGAGTACTTAATAATGCAGTAGCAGAAGTTACTGGTTGTGAGGTTATAGATTATATAACTGAAGATGATAAAACTACTCATGCTAAAAAAGAAGAAATTGCTAAAGAAGATAAGAAAAAGGTAGAAGAACCTAAAAAGTTTGAAAAGAAAATAAATAAAGAAACTGAGCCTAAAAAAGAAGTTAAAGAAACTGTTAAAGAAGAAAAAGCCGTTAAAGAAGAAAAAGTTGATTTAACAAAATTAACAGTAGTTGAACTTAAGAATATGGCTAAAGAAAGAAATATCGAAGGATATTCTAAAATGAAAAAAGATGAACTTATTTCAAGTTTAAAATAAAATTAATCAAGGAGGAATGAAAATGATTACTGCAAGTATGGTAAAAGAATTAAGAGAATTAACTGGTGCAGGGATGCTAGACTGTAAAAAAGCATTAGAAGAAGCTAATGGAAATATTGAAGAAGCATCAACTTGGTTAAGAGAAAAAGGTATTGCAAAGGCTGCTAAAAAAGAAAGCAGAATTGCTGCTGAAGGATTAGTTAGTATATTAACTAAGGGTAATAAAGCAGTTATAGTTGAAGTTAATTCAGAAACTGACTTTGTTGCTAAGAATGATGAATTCAAGGATTTAATTAATACAATTTTAAATCTATTAATTGAATCAAATGTAAGTTCTGTAGAAGAGGCTTTAGCACTTACTACTAGTGATGGTACATTAAGTGATACAATTACTAATAAGATTGCTAAGATTGGTGAAAAGATAAGTTTTAGAAGATTTGAATTAGTTACTAAGAGTGATAATGAAGTATTTGGAACTTATATTCACATGGGTGGTAAGATTGGTGTGCTAGTTGTATTAGAAGGAAGCAATGAGGAAGTTGCAAAGGATGTTGCAATGCATGCTGCTGCTATGAGACCTAAATACTTAGATATTGAAAGTGTTCCAACTGAAGATTTAGACAAAGAAAGAGAAATTCAAAAACAAGTTGCTATTAATGAAGGTAAACCTGATAATATAGCAGAAAAAATGGTTGAAGGAAGAATTAAAAAATATTATAAAGAAGTATGTTTAACTGAACAACCATTTGTTAAGAATGATGATATGAGTGTAAGCGAATTTGTTAAATCAAATGGTGGAAAAATCATATCTATGGTAAGATATGAAGTAGGCGAAGGAATGCAAAAAAGAGAAGAAAACTTTGCTGAAGAAGTTGCAAAACAAATAAACGGATAATAGGTGACTATTATCTTTTTTCTTTTATCTTGATATGATATAATTATTTTGGTGATTTTATGCATTTTAAAAGTATTATAGAAAGTTATAATAAAAAGATTATATTATATGTAGATATGGATGGTGTTATTGCTGATTATGAAGTAGGTAAGCCATTTGATTTTATTAATAAAAGACCATTAATAGAAAGAATAGAAAAATTAGAAATTATTAGTAATATGCCTAATGTGGAGATGCATATATTATCTTTATGCAAAAAGGATAGTGAGGTATACGAAAAAAATGCTTGGTTAGATAAATATGCTCCATACTTTAAACGTGAAAATAGAGTAATAATTTCAAAGGAAAGCAATGTTGGTTCTTCTAAAGAATTAAAATCTAATTATTTAAAAAATTTAAAGAGTGATGGCGTGATAATTATGATAGATGATGATAATGATATATTATATACACTTATGCATGAAGCAAAAAATGTAGTAATATTTCAAGATTCAGTATTAGTAGATTAACTAATATGATATAATATTTATATAAAAGGAGAAAAATATGGATGAAATAATTTTAAAAGTAGAAGAAAAGATGGAAGCATCAATAGAAAATATGAAAACTAGATTTTTAAATGTAAGAGCAGGAAGGGCAAATCCAAGAATATTAGATTCAGTAATGGTTAAATATTATGGTGTTGAAACACCTTTAATTCAACTTGCAACAGTATCTGTTCCAGAAGCAAGACAACTTGTAATTAAACCATTTGATAGATCTTGTATATCTGATATAGAAAGAGGAATTTATGAAGCTAATATAGGCCTTACTCCAAATAATAATGGAGAAGTTATAATATTGGTTATTCCAGAATTAACTCAAGAAAGAAGAAAAGAATACGTAAAAGAAGTAAAAAATATGGCTGAAGAAGCTAAGATAGCATTAAGAAATATAAGACAAGATGCTAATAATGAGATTAAAAGATTAGAACTTCCAGTAGATGAAGAGAAATCTTATATGGAAGATGTCCAAGAATTAATTAATGAATATAATAAGAAAGTAGATTCTTTACTAGCAGAAAAAGAAAAAGAATTAATGACTGTTTAGTATGGCTACATTTGATGAGAAATATTTAGCATCTTATAAAGATGCTTTTATGGAAGTAGAAGGTATTGATGAGTTAGAAAACGTATTACCATCAAATAAATTTCCGGGATATGATGAGTTATTAGTATACTTAGATGCTTTTGTAGTTAATGAAATAAAAGCAGTAAATGATTCACTAGAAGAAAGTGTTTCCTCTAGTGATAAAGAGTATTTAAAAAAAGAATTAGATTCTTTAATAATAAAAAGAAGATTTCTAGAAACAAAATTAACTAGTGAAAAAGAAACAAAAGAAAATCCAACTCATTTAATATTTGCTACTAGTAGTCTTGGTAATATCTTCTTTGAAAGAGATATGAAAAGTGTGCCGGATGAATACGTTCAGTCATTTGGTAGTTTACTAGAAGATCTTTCAAAAGGGCCAAGTAATTTTTCTAGATTTAATGAATCAAAAGATAAAAAGTTTGATACTAATACAAAAGGTGTTAGTATATTTGAAAGAAAAGGATTCAAAACAAGAATATATTACTTAAGATTAAACGATAATATTAAAGTAATAATTATGGCTACACTTAAAAATCAAGATAATCCAAAATTATTAAATGAATCATTAGAAGCAAGATATAAAAATTGCGCCTCTATAGTAGAAGATATAAAAGTGAGTTTAAATGACCCAGAAAAAAGAGAACAATTATTAAAAGAGCATGATTTAATAAGAGATAGATTAGTATCTACTTATAAGGGGAGTGTTAAAGATGCAAAACGAGAAATTTAAAGATTTATATTCAAAAATAAGAAATGATTTAGTAAATCAAATATATAATGAAGGTATAAATATAGATAATTTAGCGCAAACCCTTAACATGGATGAAGATGATTTATGTGATTATTTATCATTAAGAAAAACTGATTATTTAGCATATAAAACAATAGATACAGCATTAAAAAAGAAGATAAAATAGATTATATATTATTTATGCAGTTTTCATTAATTGCTGTAATATTTTAAATATTTATTACATATTATAATAATGCTACATGTAGCATAAAAAAGCGAGTGAAGCCATCTCTATAAATGGCAACTAAAAAAGTGGATTAGAGAGCATGCTCTAATCCTTTCTCATATAACATTTGCAAAAATTAAATTATGTGTTATAATTTAACATGAAAGCGATGATTTAGAGTAGTAATAAATAAGTATTTATAGAGAATTGACGGGTGGTGTGAGTCAATAATAACTGTTTATGAATTCGCTAATGAGCATTATATATAAAATATATAACGTGACCTGCGTTAAAGGAATAAGTGCATAGAATCTATGAACTAAGGTGGTACCGTTCTTATGAACCCTTAGATTTATAGATTTTTTATTTTAGGAGGAAATATGAAAGAAAATTTATTAAAATTACAAGAAAGTTTTGATAATGATATTAAAAAGGTAAAAGATTTATCTGGTTTAAATGATTTAAGAGTTAATTATTTAGGTAAAAAAAGTGAGTTAAATTCATTATCAAGTGCGATGAGAGATTTAAGTGTGGATGCTAAGAAGGAAATGGGAAAATTAATTAATGATTTAAAAGTATCTATTGAAAGAAAAATTTCTTCGCTTAAAGATGAAATAGAGAGAATCGAACTTAATAAAAAATTAGAAAGTGAAAAAATAGATATTACACTTCCTGCAACTAACATAAATGTTGGTACAGTTCATCCAATTACTAAAATTATAAACGAAGTAGAGGATTTATTTATATCAATGGGTTATGATGTTTTAGAAGGGCCTGAGGTAGAAACTGATTTATATAATTTTGAAATGCTTAATTTACCAAAGGGACACCCTGCAAGAGATAGTCAAGATAGTTTTTATATAACAGAAGATACTCTTTTAAGAACTCAAACTTCTCCTGTACAAGTAAGAACAATGCTTGCTAATAAAGAAAAAACACCTATTAGAATAATATGTCCAGGTAAAACATATAGAAAAGATAATGATGATGCAACTCACTCACATCAGTTTACACAAATAGAAGGTCTTGTAGTGGATGAAAATATTTCTATGGCACATTTAAAGGGGACTTTATTAGAATTTGCTAAAAAGATGTTTGGAAATAATAGAGAAATACGTTTTAGACCAAGTTATTTTCCTTTTACTGAACCATCTATTGAAGTAGATGTATCATGTTTTAATTGTGGTGGTAAGGGGTGCAATATATGTAAAGGAACTGGTTGGATTGAAATATTAGGTGCTGGTATGGTTCATCCTAATGTACTTAATATGTGTGGTTATGATAGTAATAAATATACAGGTTTTGCATTTGGTATTGGACCTGAAAGAATAGCAATGCTTAAATATGGAATACCTGATATTAGATATTTTTATACGAATGATATAAGGTTCTTAAAAGAATTTGATAAAGTGGAAAAGGAGTGATATTATGAGACTAAGTGAAAAATGGATAAAAGAAATTGTAAATGTTGATGATACTATAGAAAATATTGCAGAAAAAATGGTTTTCTGTGGTAATGAATACGAAAGTATTAATAAATTATGTCCTGCAACTAACTTAGTAGTAGGAAGAGTAGTAAGTGTACACCCACATCCTGATTCAGATCATCTAAATCTTTGTGAAGTTGATTTAGGTGATAAGATTTATCAAATAATTTGTGGAGCGCCTAATGTAAGTGCTAATAAAAAGGTAATAGTTGCAAAAGTTGGTGCTAAACTACCAGGTGGAGTAATTGAATCAAGAAGTGTAAGAGGTGTTTTATCAAATGGAATGATATGTTCACTTGCAGAACTTGGTTTAGAAAATAAATATTTAACTGAAGAAGATAAAAAAGGAATACATATATTAAGTGATGATGCACCAGTTGGTATAGATGCTCTTTCATATTTAATGTTAGATGATACATATATTGATTTTGAACTAACTGCAAATAGAAGTGATTTATTAAGTATGCGTGGTATGAGTTATGAAATAGGTGCAATATATAATAAAAAATTTAATATAGAAATTCCTAAATTAAATGAATCAATTGAAAAAACAAAAGATTATATAGAAATAGAAAATAAAACTAATAACTGTTATGCATATAAAGGGAGAATAGTTAAAAATGTTGAAATTAAAGAATCTCCAGAATTTATTAAATCAAGATTAATGTCTTGTGGTATAAGACCTATTAATAATGTAGTAGATATAAGTAATTATGTAATGATGCTTTATGGTGAACCACTTCATTTCTTTGATTATAATAGTATAGGTAAAAAAGTAATTATAAGAAATGCGTTAGATGGTGAGGAGATTACTACACTTGATAATATAAAAAGAACATTAAAAGATACAGATATAGTTATTTCAGATGAGATAAGTCCAATCGCACTTGCTGGTGTTATGGGTGGTGTTACTAGTGAAGTTACTAATAATACAAAAGATATATTTATAGAAGCTGCTTTATTTAATCCTTATAATATAAGATATACATCAAAAAGAATATTAAGAAGTGAAGCATCAATCAGGTTTGAAAAAGGAGTAGATCCTAATATATTATCTTCTGCAATAGATATGGCTGCATACTTATTACAAGAATATGCATCTGGAACGGTTTTAAGTGGTGTAGTTGGATTTAATGATATGTCTTTAGATGATAAAGAAATAAATATAAATATTGATAAAATAACAAGTGTACTTGGTATGAATATAAGTATTGATGATGTTAAAGATATATTTGATAGATTAGCATTTACATATAAAGAAGCAAATGGTGAATTTAAAGTATATGTTCCAACAAGAAGACTTGATATAAATATAAAAGAAGATTTAATAGAAGAAGTAGGAAGAATATACGGGTATAATAATATGGAAGGGATTATGCCTGTTACAAGAACAAAAAAAGGAAGTTTACTTCCTAAAAATAAATATATAAAAGATATAAAAAATAGATTAAGTGCTTTATCATTAAATGAAGTAATTACATATTCATTAGTTAATAAAGAAGATGTAAAAAAATTTAATAATGATGAGTTTAATGAGATAAAAGTATCATCTCCACTTAATGAAGATAGAAGTATATTAAGATATAGTTTAGTACCATCTTTATTAAAAGTAGTAGATTATAATATTTCAAGAAATATAAAAGATGTAAATATATTTGAAGTAAGTAAAGTATATTACAATACTGATTCATTAAATGAAATAAATAAGTTATGCTTTGTAATGACTGGTAATTATATAGAAAATTCTTGGGGTAGCAAAGTAAAGGTAGATTTCTATTTAATAAAAGGAATACTTTTAAATCTACTTAATTACTTAGGATTATCTAATAGATGTAAATTAGTAAATGATAACTTGCCTAAAGAATATCATCCAGGTATTAGTGGAAGAGTACTAATAGATAATAAAGAAGTTGGTTATATTGGAAAAATTCATCCAAATGAAAGTAAAAATGATATTTATATTTGTGAACTTAATTTAGATGTAATATATAATATTAATATTAAAAATATAAAATATAAAGAAATTCCTAAATACCCATCGGTTATTAAAGATTTAGCATTTATTCTAAATAATAATATAAATGCGATTGATGTAATTGATGAAATAAATTCATCATCAAGATTAATATCTAATACAACTGTTTTTGATGTATTTAATTTAGATAATAATTCTAAATCAGTAGCATTTAAAATAACATTTACTGATATAACTAAAACTTTAAATGAAGATGAGGTTAATCATGCATTAAATACTATTATTAAAAATATAGAAACTAAATTTAATGCAGTATTAAGAGATAAATAAAAGGTATTTTATATACCTTTTTTTATTTTTTTTAATATATTTATTCTTTCATCTTCACTAGAATTATTCCATACGAGTTCAAAAAATACTCCAAGACCAGGAAGTAATACTTCATCTTTACTTTTAATAGATTCAACAATAGATTCTTTAATACTATTTATATCATCATCTTTAAAATTACTTTTTATGTATCCTCTTATATCCATAAAAACTCCTTTCATATATATTGTGTCAAATTATTAAAATAATATTCTAAATTGAATTTTATTATGGTATAATTTAAATATAGGAGGTGTGTAATATGCCAACATGGGCATGGGTACTTTTAATAATTGTAGTGTTAGTTGGATTATTTGTAGCAACTACATACAATAACCTAATTGTGTTAAGGAATAAAGCAAGAGATCAATGGGCTCAAATAGAAGTTCAATTAAAGAAAAGATTTGACTTAATTCCTAACTTAGTAGAAACTGTAAAGGGATATGCAAAACATGAAAAAGATACTTTAAATGAAGTAATTGAAGCAAGAAACAAATTTAAAGCAGCAACTACACCAGAAGAAGAAATGGCTGCTAGTGGCGAATTAAATAAGGTTTTAGGTAGAATAATGATGTTAACAGAAGCATACCCAGAGTTAAAAGCAAATGAAAACTTCTTAAGTCTACAAGCTGATTTAAAAGATGTAGAAGAAAAAATTTCATATGCTAGACAATTCTACAACGATACAGTTTTAGGTTACATGAACAAAGTAGAAATGTTTCCTTCAAACATAATTGCAAATATGTTTGGATTTAAACCAATGAAATATTTTGAAGCTGGTGAAGAAGTAAAAGAAGCGCCAAAAGTTTCATTTTAAGACTTACTAGTTAAGTCTTTTATTTTTGTATTAATTTTATTATAACTTTATGATATACTTTAATTATAGGGTGTGAGTTTATGAAAAAAATATTATTATTTTTAAGTGTATTATTTTTACCGCTTGTTGTTAATGCAGAAGATGTAATTAATAACTTTAATGTAGATATTTATATTGATAACAATGGTAATGCACATGTTACTGAGTTATGGGATACTAAAGCTGATGATGGAAGTGAATTTTATCGTTCATATTATAATTATACTGGAAGTGAGTTTAAAGATTATAAAGTAGAAATGGACGGAAAAGAATATACATTTATTGATTCATGGGATATAGATGCTTCATTAAGCGAAAAAGCATATAAAAATGGATTTAATTATGTAGATAATGGTATAGAAATATGTTTTGGAAAATCTAGTTTGGGTACTCATAAATATATATCAAAATATACAATTACTAACTTTGTAAGAAGATTAAATGATTCAGATATGCTGTACTGGACAATACTTCCATATAATAATGGTGGTAAATTTAAAAATGTAGGAATAAAAATACATAGCAATTTTAAATATAAAAGTGATATAGAACTATATTCATATGGTAAAGGTGGTATGCCATTAACTTATGAAAATGGAGTAATAAAGTTAGATAGTAACGGCGCATTAAGTGATAATGAATATATAACTTTATTAGTAAAATTTGATGAGGGTACATTTAACTTATCAAATAAGATAGATAATGATTTTAACTATTACTTAGATATGGCAAATAAAGATGCAGTAAAATATGAAAATAAGTCACGTACAGAAAAAATATTTGCAATAATTATGATTGTAAGTTGTGTAGTATTTTTTGGTGGCGTTGTAGGAATATGTATTTATGCATCAGATATAATAGGGGGTTATAAACTAGACTTTGGTAAAGATGGTAAAAAATTAGATAAAAATTTACCAAATTATAGAGATATACCGTGCAACAAAGATATATTTAAAGCATACTTTATATCAACATCATATAATTTAACAAAAAGAAAAACAGATTTATTTGGTGCAATATTACTTAAATGGATAAAAGATGGAACTATAGAAACCAAAAAGATAAATGATACAGATTTAGCACTAGTACTCAAAGGTGATATACTTCAAAATAAAACATTACAAAAACTGTATGATATGTTAAAAGAAGCATCAAAAGATGGAATACTTGAAAGTAAAGAGTTTGAACGTTGGTGTAAGATCCATAGTGAAAAAGTAATGAAATGGTTTGATGAAGTATTAAAAGAAGAAGGAGAAAACCTAGTAAAAGATAAATATTTAACTATAAAAGATAAAAAGAATGTTTTTCCAGTTAAAACATATGTAAATGGTTCAAATGTTGGATATGGTATAAAAGCGTATGTAAATGATTCATATAAAGAAGAAGGTAAAAAACTATATGGACTAAAAAAATACTTAATAGAATTTTCAAGAATAAAAGAAAAAGAGCCAATAGAAGTAAAATTATGGGATGAATATTTAATGTATGCTCAAATATTTGGAATAGCAAAAGAAGTAGCAAAACAATTTAAGAAACTATATCCAGAAATAATAGAAAATACAGACTATGACTTTGATTATGATACATTTATATTTGTAAATGCAATTAGTAATACAAGTATGACTACAGTAACAAGTTATTCTTCATCAGGAGGAGGTTCTGGATCCTTTGGTGGAGGAGGTGGCGGTGGAGCCGGAGGAAGATAAGATTACTTATCTTTTTTTCTTATATAATTTATGATATACTATAAATATAATAGGAGTGATAATATGAAGAAAAATGCGTTTACATTAGTAGAATTACTAGCAATAATAACAGTATTAGCGGTAATACTAGTAATAGCAGTACCTAAAATAATAAACACAATAAAAGATGCAAAAATGGGTTCATTAAAATCATCAGTAATATTACTGGCAAAAGATGCAGAAGAAGAATACGGAATAAGAGATGCAAAAGGTACACTAGATCAAGTGAAAAATCCAATAAAGTGTGAAGATGTTGCAAATATAGATGATACATATGATAAATGTCAAATTAAATTCGATAAAGAAGGAAATGCAACAGTATTATTAAATGCAAATGAAAAAAGTAAATTTGGAAAAATTGGATGTGTAGGTACAAAAAGTAAAGTAGAATGTGATAATGGTGAAATGACACTTAGTAAAAGATGTACAACACCAGATAAACTAGAATACAACTTAAAATTTGTAGATGGTCAATATACATATACATATAATGGAAGTACAGGTTGGAGTGTAGTATTAACAGATAAAACATCAACAGATCCAGTAATAACAGAATTATGTGGAACAATCAATGATAAACCGATAGTAAGTATGTACCAAATGTTTTATCAAAGTAAAGCAGAAAGTATAGATACATCAAGTTTTGATACATAGTGGAGTTGCTACAGTAGTAATTAATGGTAAAAAAGGTGGTAAGTTTGATAATTTAGCATGCCAAGGAACAAAAGATAATATGACATGCACAGAAGGTGAAATATCAACATCAAGAAAATGTACAACAACTGATACATTAGTAGATAATTTAAAGTTTGTAGATGGACAATATACTTATACATATTCTTCATACTACAAGGGGTGGATGGTAGTACTTACAAATAAATCATCAACAGATCCAGTAACAACAGAACTATGTGGAACAATTAATGATAAACCGATAGTTAGTATGTATGAAATGTTTAGAGATAGTAAAGCAGAAAGTATAGATACATCAAGTTTTGATACATCAAATGTAACAGGTATGGGTGGTATGTTTCAAGACAGTAAGGCAACAGAAATAAAAGGATTAGAAAATTTTGATACATCAAATGTAACAGATATGGGTTATATGTTTTCTGGTAGTGCCGCAACCGAAATAAAAGGCTTAAATAAATTTAATACTATATTTAAAGTATATCAAAAAATAAATATAGTGTAAACAAAAACAAATACTCAAGAGAATATTTGTTTTAGTATATATATTATTGTTTTAAAAAATATTTCTATATCTAATTTAAAACTAATGTTATCTATATAAATATCATCATATTTAAGTTTTTCTTTATGTGTAAGTGTTGTTCTTCCTTTAATTTGTGCTAAACCTGTAATACCTGGTCTTACTGTATGTCTTTTTTTATTATACATACTTGGAAGTGTATCTCCTTCTATAAATGGTCTTGGTCCAATTAAAGACATATCGCCTTTTAATACATTAAATAACTGTAATATCTCATCAACACCAGTTTTTCTTATAAATCTACTTACTTTTGTCGTGTTTTTAGTATTATCATCCATTGTTTTAAACTTATACATAGTATACACTTTTTCATTTAGGCCAATTCTTTTTTGTTTATATATTATTTTACCTTTAAATTCTATTTTCGTAATAATACACATTAATATCATAACTGGAAATAATATTACTATAAATATTAAGGATAAAATAATATCAAGTAATCTCTTTATATATTTCTTATACATCACTTTGCCATTTTTTTAAGTGCATCATGTGCGGCATTTTGTTCAGCTTCTTTTTTAGTTTTACCTGATCCACTTCCGTATATTATGTTTTCAACTACTACATTTACTACAAACTCTTTATCATGTGCGGGACCTGTTTCTTTTATTACTACATATTCAAGTGTTTTTCTATCTGTCTGTACCATTTCTTGTAATATAGATTTATAATCATTAAATATCTCTTCATTCTTTTTAATAGATAAAATAACTGTATTATTTACAAATTCTTTTGTTTTTTCCATTCCCTGATCTATATATAAAGCACCAATAAAAGCCTCAAAAGAATCTGCAAGTATTGCTTTTTTTTGCCTTCCACCAGTTAATTCTTCACCTTTACCTAATCTTAAATACTCATCAAAATGTTCTTTTAATGCATACTCTGCTAAAGCATCTTCACATACATGAGATGCTCTTAACTTTGTCATAGCACCTTCTTCTAAATTAACATTTTTATATAAATATTCACTAACTATAAAATCAAGTATTTTATCTCCTAAAAATTCTAATCTTTCATAACTTGTACTACTTTTATTCTCATTACAATAAGAAGTATGTGTAAAAGCTATTTCATATAATGAAATATTATTAGTTACTATATTTAATTTATCAAGTATTTCCATAACTCACCACCTTAATATATTTTATTTTTCTTTTATTTCATCTTTTTTTAGATATGGTTCAATTTCTTTATCTGTATTTAAATTAATAATTAAATAACATGTTAAAGCTCCTAAAACTATTAATCCTAAGAATATAAATATAATTCCTTTTTTAGATACCATTTTTTCTTCTCTTAATTTAGCACCACAATTAACGCAATAATCTTTTACATCAATCATTTCTTGACCACATTTTGGACAATTCATATTTTCACTTCCTATAATTCTTTATAAATTCATCTTTAAATTCTAATAATGTATCGCTATCTATATGGCTTCTTATATCTTCTGTAAGTTTTATTAAAAATCTTATATTATGTATTGATAAAAGTGTACCTGCAAGCATTTCATCACATATAAGAAGGTGTCTTATATATGCTTTTGTATAGTACTTACATGTATAACAATCGCAAGAATCTTCTATACTTGTAAAATCTGTTTTAAATTTAGCATTCTTTAAATTGATTTTCCCGTTTCTTGTAAATGCATTACCATGTCTTGCTATTCTTGTAGGAAGTACACAATCAAACATATCAATTCCTCTTACTACACCTTCTAAAATATCTATAGGATCTCCAACACCCATTAAATATCTTGGTTTATCAAGAGGCAAATACTTAGTTGAATCTGATATCATTTTATACATTTTATCCTTTGGTTCACCTACTGATGTTCCACCAACAGTATAACCTGGTAAATCTAACTTAACCATTTCTGTTGCAGAATAGCGTCTTAAATCTTCAAATTCACCACCTTGACATACTCCAAATAATAACTGATCTGTTGTGTGCTCATCTTTGCATCTTTTAGCCCATCTTAAAGTTCTTTCAACACTATTTTTCATATATTCATAACTAGATGGATAAGCAGGACATTCATCAAAACATATAATTATATCAGCACCTAATTTTTCTTGTATTTGAATTGATTTTTCAGGAGTTAAAAATAAAGTTTTTCCATCTATGTTACTTTTAAATGTTACTCCCTCTTCTTTTATATCTTTTGGTTTTGCTAAAGAAAATACTTGAAAACCTCCACTATCTGTTAACATAGGTCCATCATAATTCATAAATTTATGAACACCACCTGCACTAGCAACTATATCTTCTCCTGGTCTTTCCCATAAATGATATGTATTAGCAAGTATAATTGCACTTCCACATTCTTTAACCATCTCTGGTGTCATACCTTTTACAGTAGCTTGTGTTCCAACTGGCATAAACATTGGTGTTTTATATTCTTTTCCATTAATTGTTATTAAACCATTTCTTGCATTTGTATTTTTTTCATCTTTTATACTTTTAAATATTGTCATAACTTACTCCTTTATAAACATTGCATCTCCAAAAGAGAAGAACCTATATTCTAATTTTACTGCCTCTTTATATGCATTCATTATATTTTCTTTACCCGCAAGTGCACTTACAAGCATAATAAGTGTTGATTTTGGTAAATGAAAATTAGTTATTAACTCATCAATTCCTTTAAATTCATATCCCGGATATATAAATATATCTGTAAATCCACTGCATCCTACAAATTTATTATATTTACTTATAATAGTTTCAAGAACACGTGTTGATGTAGTTCCAACACTTATTATTTTATTTCCTTTATTTTTAGCATTATTTAATATATCTGCAACTTCATCAGTCATTTTATAATATTCACTATGCATCTTATGTTTTTCTACATCTTCTACATTAACAGGTCTAAACGTACCAAGACCAACATGCAATGTAACACTTACTACTTTTACACCTTTTTCTTTTATCTTCTCTAATAACTCATTAGTAAAATGTAATCCTGCAGTAGGTGCAGCTGCACTCCCTATATTTTTAGCATACACAGTTTGATATCTATCTTTTTCACTTAGTTTCTCATGTATATATGGAGGAAGTGGCATTTCACCTAACTGATCTAATATTTCCATAAAAATACCATTATATATAAATTCAACATGTCTAATACCCTCATCAAATACACCAACACATTTAGCACTTAAAGAATCACTAAATTTAATTATTGTGCCTTCCTTTACTCTTTTAGCAGGTTTACATAAACATTCCCATATATCACCATCTATATTTTTAAGCATTAATACCTCAATAACTGCACCAGTTTCTTCCTTAGTACCAATAAGTCTTGCAGGTATTACCTTAGTATCATTAATTACCAAAACATCATCCTTATTTAAATAATCAATAATATCAGCAAAATGCCTATGACTAATTTCCCCAGTATTTTTATCCAAAACAAGTAACCTTGAAGAATCCCTTTTTAAAAGAGGAGTCTGTGCGATTAAATCTTCAGGTAAATAATAATCAAAATCATCTGTTTTCATATTTCCTCCAATCAAACTCATTCGCAAAAGATTATACCATTATTTTACGTTTTTTTAAAGTCATATTAAATTTTAATATAACCCACGCTATTTTAGGCAATCGACAAAATAATTATTATTACATAATATAATTGCACTTTGAAAACACATTGCCATAAAAAGACTACTTAAAGTAGTCCTTGTTGATGATTAATTTTTAAATGTTCATACGCTTTTTCAGTAGCCATTCTTCCCCTGTTTGTTCTTTTTAAAAGACCTTGTTGTAATAAATATGGTTCATATACATCCTCAATAGTAGTTACTTCTTCTCCAATTGAAGATGCTAAAGCATCTATACCAACTGGACCCCCATTAAATCTAGTAATAATTGCTTTTAATAATGCAATATCTGTCTCATCAAGTCCAATATCATCTACACCAAGTCTACTAAGCGCTAACTTAGCAATAGATAAATCAATCATACCATTACCCATTACAAGAGCAAAATCACGTGTTCTTTTTAATAATCTATTTGCTATTCTTGGGGTACCTCTACTTCTTTTTGCTATTTCTAAAGCAGCATCAGAATCAATATTTACATTTAATACTCTACATGTCCTGTAAACTATTTGTTCAAGTTCTTCTATAGTATAATAATTTAACTTTGATATAATTCCAAATCTATCTCTAAGAGGAGATGATAAATCTCCTACTCTAGTAGTTGCTCCTACTAAAGTAAATGGTGGAAGATCTATTTTAATATTCCTGCTATTACCATCACTACCCACTATAATATCCAAAGTAAAATCTTCCATTGCAGGATATAATATCTCTTCTATATATCTTGGCATACGATGTATTTCATCAATAAATAATACATCATTAGGTTCAAGAGTTGAAAGTATAGCAGCTAAATCACCACTTTTTTCAATAGATGGACCAGATGCTGTTTTAATATTTGTACCAAGTTCATTAGCAATAATATAAGATAAAGTAGTTTTACCAAGACCAGGAGGTCCATATAAAAGCACATGATCAAGAGTCTCTCCCCTTAGTTTAGAAGACTCAATAAAAACCTTTAAGTTCTCTTTAACATCTTTTTGACCAATATATTCATCAATAGAATCAGGTCTTATAGATGCTTCAAAAGTATCCTCTTCACTCTTTTTATTATTTAAAACAGTTTCTTCCATAATTCACCTACCTAAGCAATAACTTTAGTGCCTCTTTAATTTGAGACTCAACACTATCCTCTTTATTTAATTTAGGAATAACCTTTGTAATATCAGATCCTTTATATCCTAAAGCCTTTAATGCTTCAACTACATCATCATTAGTATCATTAATAATAGCATCCTCACTTAATACAAGTTTTCCCTTTAAATCAAGTACTATTTGTCTAGCAACCTTCTCACCTATCTTAGGAAACTTTTTTAAATACAAAATATTTTCCCTATTAATAGCATCAATAATACCATTAATACTACCAGTAGCAAGTATAGGTAAAGCCATCTTAGGTCCAAGACCCTTAACATCAATTAACTTTAAAAACAAATCTTTCTCCTCAACACTATTAAACCCATATATAGAATGCTCATCCTCACGTATATGCTCATAAGTATATATTTTATACTCACTACCTTCCTTAAACATATATGGATTAGGAGTATTTATTTTATATCCAATACCATTATTATCAAGAACGATATAACCGGGCATTATCTCAGTAATAACCCCCTTAATATATGAATACATACTATCACCTCACTATATATACCAATTATACACTACAAACTAATGTTTGTAAATGAAAAGACTAGTAAAAACTAATCTTTAGAATTATGATTTAACTACAAATGTTAGTCCGGAAGGTCTATAAGTAGTACTTGCATTAAATCTATCTGCATCTTCTTGTGTACGAGCATATCCTGTTGTGGCTCTGCTTGAATAAAACATATAACTCATATCTGTTACTTTACTTGTATCAAAACTACTTAAATCTAATGTTGTTGCTGCACTACTAGTAAACATATTACTCATATTTGTTACTTTACTTGTGTCAAAACTAGATAAGTCTAGACTTGTTGCAGCACATACTCCAAACATCCTCATCATATCTGTTACTTTACTTGTATCAAAGCTTGATACATCTATACTTGTTGCTTTACTATTATAAAACATATTACTCATATCTGTTACTTTTGACGTATCAAAACTACTTAAATCTAAACTTGTTACTTTAGTACCTGCAAACATCCAACTCATATCTGTTACTTTTGACGTATCAAAAGATAAACCAATAGTGAGTATGTACAAAATGTTTTCTGGTAGTAAAGCAGAAAGTATAGATACATCAAGTTTTGACACGACAAATGTAACTGATATGAATTTTATGTTTGATTCTAGTAAAGCAACAGAAATAAAAGGTTTAGAAAACTTTGATACATCAAAGGTAATAGATATGGGTAGTATGTTTTATCAAAGTGCAGCAACAAGCCTAAATTTAAGTAGTTTTGATACTTCAAATGTAACATATATGAATGGTATGTTTGAACATAGTGCTGCTACTACTATAAAAGGCTTAGAAAAGTTTGACACTTCTAATGTAACATACATGAGTCATATGTTTGCTTGGAGTAAAGTAGCAACATTAGATTTATCAAGTTTTGATACATCAAAAGTAACAGCTATGCCTTATATGTTTTGGGAAAGTGTTGCAACAGAAATAAAAGGTTTAGAAAATTTTGATACAAGTAATGTAACAAGTATGGGTGGTATGTTTGGTAGGATGGATAACTTAACAATCTTAGATTTAAGTAATTTTGACACAAGTAATGTAACAAATATGCAACAAATGTTTAATGCATGTGCTGCAACTATTATAAAGGGGTTAGAAAATTTTGATACAAGTAACGTAACAAGTATGGATAGTATGTTTGCAAGTACTAAAGTAGCAACATTAGATTTAAGCAGTTTTGACACAAGTAATGTAACAGATATGAAGTATATGTTTAGTCATAGTATTGCAACCGAAATTAAAGGTTTAGAAAATTTTAATACAAGTAATGTAATAACTATGAACAGTATGTTTCAAAATAGTGTTGTACCAAGTTTAGATTTAAGTAGTTTTGATACCTCAAAAGTAACCAATATGTATTGGATGTTTTCTGGTAGTGCCGCAACTGAAATAAAAGGCTTAGAAAATTTTAATACAAGCAATGTAACAAATATGGAGCGTACAAATGTCACGGATATGAAGCGTATGTTTACGAGAAGTGCTGCAACTGAAATAAAGGGTTTAGAAAACTTTAACACATCAAACGTAACCAATATGAGTCAGATGTTTTCATATAGTAAAGCAACAACATTAGATTTAAGTAGTTTTGATACCTCAAAAGTAACCAATATGTATTGGATGTTTTCTGGTAGTGCCGCAACTGAAATAAAAGGCTTAGAAAATTTTAATACAAGCAATGTAACAAATATGGAGCGTATGTTTTCTGGTAGTGCCGCAACAACATTGGATTTAAGTAGTTTTGATACAACGAATATAACAAATATGAGTTATATGTTTTGGGATAGTAAAGCAACAAGTATAGATTTAAGTAGTTTTGATACCTCAAAAGTAACCAATATGGAATGGATGTTTTGGGATAGTGCCGCAACGAGTTTGGATTTATCAAGTTTTGATACATCAAATGTAACGGATATGAGTTATATGTTTTCTAGTTGTAAAGCAACAACTGGATATGCACGTACACAGGAAGATGCAGATAGATTTAATGCAAGTAACTTTATTACCTGAAAACATACTATTCATTTTTGTTACATTTGATGTATCAAAACTTGATAAATTTAAAGTTGTTGCTTTACTATATGAAAACATAAGACTCATATCTGTTACATTGCTTGTATTAAAGTTTTCTAAACCTTTTATTTCAGTTGCGGCACTTTTATTAAACATACTATACATATTTGTTACATTACTTGTATTAAAACTACTTAAATCTAGACTTGTTGCTTTACTATTACAAAACATCCAACCCATATTTGTTGCTTTTGATGTATCAAAATTTTCTAAACCTTTTATTTCAGTTGCAGCACTATTGTAAAACATCCAACTCATATCTGTTACTTTTGACGTATCAAAACTACTTAAATCTAAACTTGTTACTTTAGTACCTGCAAACATCCAACTCATATCTGTTACTTTTGACGTATCAAAACTTGATAAATCTAAACTTGTTACTTTATTACCTGAAAACATACTATTCATTTTTGTTACATTTGATGTATCAAAACTTGATAAATTTAAAGTTGTTGCTTTACTATATGAAAACATAAGACTCATATCTGTTACATTGCTTGTATTAAAGTTTTCTAAACCTTTTATTTCAGTTGCGGCACTTTTATTAAACATACTATACATATTTGTTACATTACTTGTATTAAAACTACTTAAATCTAGACTTGTTGCTTTACTATTACAAAACATCCAACCCATATTTGTTGCTTTTGATGTATCAAAATTTTCTAAACCTTTTATTTCAGTTGCAGCACTATTGTAAAACATCCAACTCATATCTGTTACTTTTGACGTATCAAAACTTGATAAATCTAAACTTGTTGCTTTACTTTCTTGAAACATACAATACATGGTTGTTACTTTACTTGTATCAAAACTTGATAAATCTAAACTTGTTGCTTTACTACCAAAAAACATTTGGTACATACTCACTATTGGTTTATCATTTATTGTTCCACATAACTCTGTTGTTACTGGATCTGTTGATGTTTTATCAGTAGGCCTCCTGGATTAACATTCGTAGTTAAAAGTAGTTAATAGACGTTCAAATGTGAACGTTTTTTCTTTTATTAATTATAAGTATGGTATAATGTATGTAGGTGATTATATGAAAAAAGTTATATTAATTGATGGTAATAATTTACTATTTAGAAGTTATTATGCAACTGCATATACTGGAAATGTTATGAAAAGTTCTAAAGGATTTCCTACTAATGCTCTTTATGGGTTTACTAATATGATAAATAAGATATTAAATGAAGAAAAACCTGAGTATATTTTAGTGGCACTTGATAAAGGTAAGACTTTTAGACATGATAGTTATAAAGATTATAAAGCTGGAAGACTTGCTATGCCTGATGATTTAAAATTACAATTTGATGTTGCTAAGGAATTAATGGATGCAATGGGAATTAAATGGTTTGAAATTGATGGATATGAAGCTGATGATATTATTGGAACATTTTCTTTAATGATAGAAAATAGTAGTGATTACGAGGGTTTAATTATAAGTAGTGATAGGGATTTATTGCAACTTATAAATAATAAAGTTAAAGTAAAACTTTTAAAAACTAAGGATTATATAATGATGGATAATGATACTTTTGTAAGTGAGTATGGAATTATGCCTAATAAAATAATAGATTTAAAGGGATTACAAGGGGATAAGTCTGATAATATACCTGGTGTTAAAGGTATTGGTGAGAAAACTGCTTTAAAATTATTACAAGAGTATGGTAGTATTGAAAATATATATGTAAATATAGATAAGATTAAAGGCTCTGTTAAAGATAAATTACTTTTAAATAAGGATGATGCTTTTATGTCTAAACAACTTGCTACTATATATAAAGAAGTACCTACTGGGCTTACTTTTGATGATATTAAGTATAAGGGTGCAAATGAGAATTTAAAAGGGATATATGATAGATTAGAGTTTTATTCTTTTATGAAAAATGAACAAAAGGTTAATAGTAAAAATAGTGAATTTGTAGTTGTAGATGATGTATCTAAGTTAGAAGTAGTTGGAGATGTTTCTATTTATTTAGAACTTGATAATACTAATTATCATACTTCAAATGTTCTTGGTATGGCTATTTATAATAAAAATATAAGTGCTTTTATACCACTTGATGTTCTATTAAAAAATCCTAAATTCTTAGTAGAAAATAATAAATATACGTATGATTTAAAGAAGGTCTTAGTAGCATTAAGAAAGTTAAATATTAATACATCTAATTATAGTTTTGATACGATGGTTGCAGCATATTTGCTTAATTATAATGTACATGATGATATTAGTTATATTGCAAATACATATAATTATGATATAGATTTTTTTGAATCAATAAGTAAATCTAGAGAAATAGATATGGATAATGTTATTGTAAATGCTATAAAAAAAGCTAAGTTTATTTATGAAACTCATGATAATTTTTTAAATAAATTAAATAGTGAAGAATGTATAGATTTATTTAATAATATAGAAATGCCTTTAATATATGTTCTTGCTGATATGGAATATACGGGTGTTAAGATAGATACTAAAGTACTTGATGATATGAAAGATGAAATATCTATTAAGATGGATTTATTAAAGCATGATATATATAATTTGGCTGGGTGTGAGTTTAATATTAATTCTCCAAAACAATTGGGTGATGTATTATTTGATAAACTTGGTGTACCTGCGAATAAGAAAAGAACTACTGATAAAGAACATATAGGAAAGTATTCTAAAAAGTATCCAATTATAGAAAAAATACTTGAATATAAAATGCTTTCTAAAATAAATGGCACATATATTACAGGATTAACTGATAATATTTTAAAAGATGGTAAAATACATACAATATTTAATCAAACATTAACACGTACTGGTAGATTATCATCTTCATACCCAAATTTACAGAATATACCTACAAGATATGAATATGCTAAATTAATAAGAAAAGCATTTGTACCTACTTATGATATGTTTATATCTTCTGATTATTCTCAAATTGAACTTAGAGTATTTGCACATTTTTCAAAGGTACCAAATTTAACTTTAGCATTTAATAATGATATGGATATACATACTAAAACAGCAATGGATTTATTTGGAGTTAGTGAAAATGAGGTTAATAGTGAAATGCGTAGATGTGCTAAAGCTGTTAATTTTGGAATATTATATGGAATAAGTGAATATGGATTATCTGAAAACTTGGATATGTCTTTTACAGATGCAAAAGAATTTATTAATAAGTATTTACAGACTTTTCCTGGTATTAAAAAGTACATGGAAAATGTAGTTGAAGAAGCACGTAAAAATGGTTATGTAAAAACTCTTATGAATAGAAAAAGAATAATTAGTGAACTTGATAATAAGAATTATATAATTAGACAAAGTGGAGAGAGAATTGCAATGAATACTCCAATACAAGGTACAAGTGCAGATATAATTAAAAAGGCAATGGTTGAGTTATTTGCTAAGATTAATGAACTTAAATTAGAAAGTAAAATGGTTTTACAAATACACGACGAACTTGTTTTTGATGTTAAAAAAGATGAAGAAGAAGTATTAACTAAGATTATTAAAGATGTAATGGAAAATACTGTTAAGTTAGATGTTCCTCTTAAAGTAGAGATATCTAGTGGTAAAAACTGGTATGATACTAAATAGGTGAGTTATGGCAGTAACTAAAACAAATTTTATAAATTATGCAAGATGTAAAAGATATGTGGCATTAGATGAGTTAAAAAAAGATAAATTAAGTAAGTGTATTAGCTATGAAGAGTACAAAAAAGAAGAAGAATCTAGCGAACTTAATGAATTATTAAGTGAGATGTATGATGATGATATAACTGATCAGGACAATTCTGAACTTTTAGTAATGCTTCCTTACTATAAGGAAATAGAATTACTTGCAGAAAAAAAAGTATTTGAATTATTTGGTGGAAAAACTATATATGCACTTGATACTAAATGTCAAAAATCATTTACATTTGATGAAAATGGATGTAGGTATTTATGTTATGTTGATATATATAATGAAAACGATGAAGTAAATATAATAGAAGTTAAAGCAACTACTAGTAAAAAATATTTAGAATTAAATGCTGGGGATGAAATGTTTTATAAAGATGATATGGGTATATATCATTTAAAAGATGAGTATTTTGATGAAAAGAAGATAAAAGAACAAAACTCTAAAATAAATAAACTACTAGATAAATATGATCCTTGTGGTAAGTATATATACGATGTAGCAGTGCAAAGGATGATTATAGAAGGAAATTTAAAGTATGATAAATTTACTTCTAAGAAAATTAATTATTATCTTGCCACTTTAAATCATGAGTATATATTTGATGGTACGTATGAAAATGCTAAACCTAAGTATACTAATGATATAATATGTTTATTTGATGTAACTAATATAACTGAATATTTGCAACGTAAAGTACTTAATGATAAATTAGTAATTAATAAATATATATCATTAATGGACAAATCAGCATGTAATTTAGGAGAATATTGTGAATATAAAAGAAAAAGCAAATGCAAGTTTACAAAAATATGTATGAGGCATATTCCCAAATATAATTCATCTTTAAGTTATATGAATAATGGATTTGGTTTTAAAGATGAATGCGGTAATATTCATAAAGGATTAGATTTAATAAACGAAGGGTATATTAATATGCTTGATGTACCTTTATCTTGGATTAAAAATAAAAATCATATTATTGAAAGAGAGGCTTTAATAACACATAAGCCATATATTGATAAAGAAAAAATAAAGCTAGCACTTAATAATATTAAATATCCAATATATCACTTGGATTTTGAAACATTTCCATGCCCACTTCCTCGTTTTAAAGGGGAAAAGTGTTATACACAATCTCCATTTCAGTTTTCGCTTCACATAGAAAGATATCCAGGAGTTTGTGATAAAGAAAAAGATCATTATGAATTTTTATCAACTGATATGGATAAAGATGAAAGATATGACCTTGTAAAAAAATTATGTGAATATATTAAACCAGATGGTACTTTATTCGCACAAAATGTATCATTTGAAAGATCTAGATTAAAAGAATTAGCTAATACTTTTAAAGAATATAAAAACACTTTACTTAAGATATGTGATACTGCTTATGATTTGCTTTATGTTGTAAAAGGAAATTCTAAATTTTATGAAAGTATGGGATATGATAAAAAAAGTGCTAAAGTAGTTAATTTTTATGATGAAAGATTATCTGGCTCTTATTCAATAAAAAAAACACTTCCTGTATTTAGTGATTTAAAATATGATGATATGGATGTAAAAAATGGTACAGAAGCACTTGTTACATATGCAAGATTTAAGCATATGGATAGTGTAGAATTTAAAAGTATGTATAATGCTTTATTAGAATATTGCAAACAAGATACGTGGGCAATGGTTGTAATTTTAGATAAAATTAGAAAAATTGTAAATAAATAAATGTAAAGTTTTGTCATTTTAGTTGCAATAAGTTTTTGATTGTATTATTCTTATTTTAGGAGAGTGATATTATATGATATATCCTTCAATAGATAAATTACTTAATGTAGTTGACTCTAAATATGCTCTTGTGCATGTGGCATCAAGAAGAGCAAGACAAATGTATGAAAATAGTTTTTATCAAATGAAAGAAAAAGACTATAAATCTAAGAAAAACATAGGAAGAGCATTGGAGGAAGTTGCTGAAGGCTTAATACATATAAGATAGTATTAAGTTTTTTTGTTAAGGAGGTACTATGAAAATAAATAAATTTAAAAAAGTTGGTTTGAATAAATATAAAATATACTCTGATAATGGTGTATTAACTATATATGAAGATGTAATATTAAAATATAATTTACTTTATAAAAAAGAAATAGATGATACTTTATTAGAAAAAATAAATATGGATAATTATAAAGCATCTATTTACGATAGTGCACTTAAATATATAGGTGTAAGGATGCGTTCGGAAAAAGAAGTAAATGAATATTTATTAAAAAAAGGATTTAGTTTAAAAGATATTGATAATACTATAGAAAAGCTTTTATCAAATGGGTTATTAAATGATACCAATTTCGCAAAAAGTTATATAAATGATAAATTATATTTAACTAATAATGGACCGGATAAAATAAAGTGTGAATTAATTAAACTTGGGGTAGAAGAAAGTATTATAGATACTTTGTTAAAAGAAATAGATAATAAATTATTGAATGATAAATTATGTAAAATAATAGATAAAGAGATAAAATTAAATTCTAAACTACCTATTATTAAACTTAAGAATAAAATAATTAATAGATGTATTAATTTAGGATATAAAATTGATAGTATTAATGAAATATTAAGCAATATAAATATATGTAGTAATAGTGATATAAAAAAAGATTATGATAAGTTATATTCTAAATATAAAGATAAATATGATTCATATAAATTAAGATCATATTTAAAGGGAAAACTATATCAAAAAGGGTATACAATTGATGAGATAAATAAGGTAATTGATGAATAAAAAAAGACCAAAATTTTGGTCTATTTTTTTCTTCTTTAGAATTTGATTTTTGACTATTCATATAGTGATCATATTTAATTTTTAATTCTGCATCATATATCTTAAGATTGTTTTTCTCTCTTAACCATTCCATTGCAAATGTAGATATATTTGAAGTATTATTAATTAATTCATTTACTAATGTATTTTTTATATTACTTTTAATACTTTCTAATTTTGGTTTTTCTTTTTGATCTGTTTTAAGTATTATATGATAACCAAATTTGGTCTTTACAGGTTCTTTAGTATATTCTCCAACTTTAAGATTAACTGCAGCATCTTCAAATTCAGCTGCCATTTCACCTCTATTAAAGTAACCTAAATTACCGCCATCACTTGCACTTGAATCTTCTGAATATTTTTTAGCTAAATCTTCAAATTTTTCTCCATCATCTAGCTTTTTAATTATTTCTTTAGCTTTTTCTAATGCTTTTTCTTCAGCTTTTTTCTTTTCATCATCAGTAGCACTGCTAGATGCATCTGATTTAATTAATATATGACTTGCTTTAATATCTCCTATAGCTTTTTCCTCATAATACTTATTAATATCTTCATCTTTAATTAAAGTATTTGCATATTCTTTTACAGCAAGTTCTCTTTTGTAAGCCATTTCAATATAATCATATAATTGTTTTTCAGTGCTTACACCATAATAATAGTTTATAGCACTTTCAAAATCTGAACCAAATTGACTTTTTAGTTTAGTAATTTGAGCTTCTATTTTTGTTTTCATATCAGAAGTTGTTTCATATACTTTATTTAATAATAGTTTATCTATTGAATTAATAATCGCATATGTTCCATAAGTATCCTTTAATTCTTGATAAAACTCTTCAGTAGTTATTTGTAATTTATTATCCATTTCAACTACAAGTTCAGTTCCATCTTTTAATTTTGGTATTTTTCCACAACCTGTAAGCATTAATAATGCAAGGGATGCTATAATTCCTTTTTTTAATGATTTCATTTTCTATCCTCCTTGTGATTACATTTAATATGATAACAAAAAACAAATAAAAATACAATAATTTCATTATAAGTAATCACACTATTAACTATTTTGCCATACAATAATGTGAATAGATGAAAAGGAGGAATCGATTATGGGTCATGGTTATGGCAGTGGAGCTGCTATCGTACTTGTACTATTTATAATATTAATAATCGTAATAGGTGCCTACATTTAAATAAGTAAGTATAAGGAGGTGTAAGAATGTCTTGTGGAAATTCTTGCGGAAACACTTGCGGAAATACAGGATTTGTTGTAGTAATAGTACTTTACATATTACTAGCAATAATTCTAGGATCAATTATATGCTAAAAGATTGAGAAATCAATCTTTTTAACTAGGAGGATTATGAGTAAAATTATTGGTATAATAGGAAGATATGATAATAAGGATGGAGTATCTTTTGTAAAATGTAATAGTGAGATTATAAATGCAGTTAAAAAGTGTGGTGGAATACCTTTATGTATATTAGAAGTAGATAATATAAATACAGTTTTAGATTTATGTGATGGAATTATAATGCCTGGTGGAAATGATATAACTACATTTGATAAAAATGTATGTAAGTATGCAATAAAAAAAGATATTCCTATACTAGGTATATGCTTAGGAATGCAAATAATGAGTTGTTATAATAAGAATGAAGATTTAAAGAAAGTTTTAAATCATAATAGTAAGAATAAATATGTACATGATGTATATATAAAAGATAATACATTATTAAGTAATATAGTAAGAAAAACTATAAGGGTAAATAGTAGACATAATGAATGTGTAAAAGATACATCTTTATATAAAGTAAGTGCGGTAAGTAGTGATGGAGTTATAGAAGCAATTGAATATGATAAAAATAAATTTAATCTAGGAGTACAGTGGCATCCTGAATCAATGATAGATTATGATGATAACGCTTTTAAATTAATTAAATATTTTATAGATCAATGTCAATAAAAGACATTTTTCTTTTTTTTACTTAATATAATACTTTTATAAGGAGGGGTATAATGCCTATAATTGGAATAATTTCAAATCCATATTTTGATCATGATAAGTCAGAAGTAGCACAAGTAAGTGCTAATGTAGTTAATTTTGTAAATAGCGTAGGTGCAACACCTATATCAATATTGCCTACAAATGTAGATGAATTTCATAAGAGTGATAAAAGTAATTTAAAAAAGCCTACTATAGAAGAGTTAAAAAAATTAAAAAATGTTTTAAGAATGTGTGATGGAATAATTAAACCGGGTAGTTATTTCTTTTTCCCTTATCAAGAAGAAATATATAAATATTCTCTTAGATACAATATCCCATATTTAGGAATATGTAATGGACTTCAGCTTATGTCAAGATGTATAGATAAATCTAAAATGGAAAGAAATAACAGTGATATTTATCATACTAATACATTTCATGAAGTTGATATAGAAAAAAATTCTTTACTTTATAAAATAATTGGTAAAGATAAGATTGTAGTAAGAAGTTTTCACAATTATCATGTTCCATCTACTACTCATTTTCTGGTAAATGCAAGAAGTAGTGATGGATATATAGAAGGTATGGAAAATACGGATAGTTTATTTAATTTAGGAGTACAGTGGCATCCTGAGGCAAATTTACATGATGAAGATAGTGTAAAACTATTTGAAAGCTTTATTGATGCGGCTAAAGTATATGTAAAAAAAGGTTAATTTGACAAAAAATACCGCAAATGATACTATAATGCAACAAAAGAGGTGGCATTATGGTATACACATTTAATAGTGATATGAGTGATGGCGTTATGAGTGGCATGAAAACTTTATATAAAGATAAAAGTATAAGTGAAATAAAAGAAGAATTATTAAAAAGAAGACGTATTTTAGGCGAGAAGATCGGTATTGATGGTACTAAAATAATTGTACCTTATCAAGATTTGACTAAACATAAAAGTGGACATTATGAAGATATGACAGATTCTATAGAATATATAATGAGTGAAAATAAAGACGTTGATTTATGGAATTTTGATGTACCCTGTGATATTATGTTAATTAGATCAAAACTAGAAGGTGTTGCGCTTGCATATCCTGTTGCAGATTGTCCAGTAATTGTTGCAAGTACAAATAATGTTTTAGCACTTGCACATTGTGGTTTAAGAGAAATCAATAGATACCTTCCATCAATGGTTATAGATGCAGTAAGAAGTGTTTCTAAAAATAATGAAGAGGTAAAAGTAAGTATTAGTCCATGTGCATCAAGTAAGACTTATATATATGAAAAATATCCTTATTTTTTAGGTGATGCATATAAAAATGCAATAAAAGAAGAAAAAGATGGATACCATATAAACATGAAATATGCAATAATGATGCAATTGATAGATAATAAAGTATTAGATGTAAGATTTAGTAAAAAAGATACTATATCAGATAATACATTATATTCTAATTATGCTTATAGACATGGACATGAAGAAAAGCAAGGAAGATTTTTATCGGGTGCTTATTTTAAAAAATACAGATAACTTTCTGTATTTTTTTAAATGCATTCGCCTAATTTCTTGAAAAGCATATACTATTAGTGATAAAATAAAAGTAGGTGATTTTATGAAGATAAAGGATGTAAATGTTAATTATGTTCAGTATGGAAATAAAAAAGGTAAAAATGTAGTTCTTTTACATGGTTGGGGTCAAAATATTAAAATGATGGATCCAATAGGTAAAGGGTTGATGAAAGATTATTATATAACTAATATAGATTTACCTGGTTTTGGAAGTAGTAGTGAACCAACTTATGGTTATACTGTGTATGATTATTATGAAGTGGTTGACGAATTATTAACTAAACTAAATATTAAAAATCCAATTATGATAGGGCATTCTTTTGGTGGAAGAATATCAATTATATATGCAGCTAAAAAGAAAGTAGAAAAACTAATCTTATTAGCATCTCCATTTAGAAGAAGTACTAAAAAAAGTACATTTAAAGTAAAACTACTTAAATTTTTAAAGAAAGTTCCAGTAGTTAAAGAATTAGAAAGCTATATGAAAACAAAAATTGGGTCAGCAGATTATAGAAATGCAAGTCCTATGATGAGAACTATACTTGTAAATACAGTAAATGAAGATTTAACTGAGTATTTAAAGCAAATAGATGCTCCTACTTTATTAATATGGGGCAGTATGGATACAGCTGTACCACTAGAAGATGCAAAGTATGCTGAATCTATTATGACTGATGCTGGACTTATTGTATATGAAGGTTGCACACATTATGCATATTTAGAGAGAATAGATCAAACAATAAATATACTTAATAATTTTTTAGGGGGTAAATAATGATAATTATACTTACAATAATATGGCTTATGTATATGTTTTATAGAACAAAAAAAGCATTACATATGTTACAGCAAAATCTATATGATGATGATCTTAGATACATAAAATGGATTAAAAATAACTTTAATAAAGTTATGTTATCATTTCATTTATCACAAGTATTTTTAATATTTTTTATACTTTTTGTAAAAAAAGGTGTAATTATACCAGTTATGTTTGGAATAATATATTCACTTTTATTTATATATAGTTTTGGAATTAGCCATAAAGAAATTATAAAAAAACCATTAGTTATTACAGCAAGAATTAAAAGATTATTAATAACATTATTAATAATACATTCACTTGTAATATATTTATTATGTGTAAAATGTAATGTTAATTATTATTTAGTATTAACTATACTTGCATATTTAGAATTCTTTATAGTACTTATTGCAAAAGTTATTAATATACCAGTTGAAAAATGTGTATTTCTAAGTTTTAAAAACAAAGCAATGAAGAAATTAAAAAGTATGCCTAATTTAGAAGTAATAGGTATTACAGGAAGTTATGGTAAAACCAGTAGTAAAAATATATTAAATGAAATATTAAGTGTTAAATATAATACTTTAAAAACCCCAAAAAATTTAAATACTCCGTATGGTTTAATTATGACAATAAATAATAATTTAGATAAATTTGATGAGATATTTATTGCAGAAATGGGAGCATATAAAGTTGGTGAAATAAAAGAATTATGTGATTTAGTACATCCTAAGTATGGAATACTAACAAGAATTGGTAAAGCACATTTAGAACTTTTTGGTTCAGAAGAAAATATTCAAAAGGGTAAATTTGAACTTATTGAATCATTACCAGAAGATGGTGTAGCAATACTTAATAAAGATGATCCTATGCAAGTAAATTATAACTTAAAAAATAAAGTTAAAATATTATGGATAGGAATTGATAATGAGGCTGATTATAATGCTACTAATATAAAAGTTTCAAACTCAGGAACAACTTTTGATTTAATAATTAATAAAGATAAAAGTAAATATAAATTTGAAACAAAATTATTAGGGTATGCAAATATATATAATATACTTTCAAGTATTGCATTAGCACATTATTTAGGTGTTAATATAAAAGAATTACAAAGTGCTGTAAAAAGTGTAAAACCAGTAAGTCATAGACTTGAAATAAAGCAAAATAATGATATATACTATATAGATGATGCATATAATTCAAATCCAGTAGGTTCTAAAATGGCACTTGATGTATTAAACCTAATGAATGGTAAAAAGATAATAGTAACACCAGGGATGATTGAATTAGGAAGCATTGAAGATGAAGAAAATAGAAAATTTGGCGAATATATTGCAGATGTATGTGATGAAGTAATACTTATTGGAAAAAAACAAACACACGCGATACAAGAAGGATTAAAAAATAAAAAATATGATGAAGCACATATACATATATTAGAAAATGTAATAGATGCATTCCCACTTATTAATAAACTAAAGGGAAGTGCTACATACGTTTTGCTTGAAAATGATTTGCCAGATATATTTTAAAGGAGTGATATTATGAAATTAAGAGTAGGTGTAATATTTGGTGGTGTTAGTGTTGAACATGAAGTTAGTATAATTTCAGCAGTTCAAGCAATGAAACAAATAGATGAAGAAAAATACGAAGTAATTCCAATTTATATA
>HF990822.1:44864-45978 GCA_000436255.1 Clostridium sp. CAG:1193
AGGGAAAGATAGAGAATGGTATACAGGTAAATTACTTAAAAATATAGAAGTATTTAGTGATTTAGATTTGATGAAAAAATATGCATCAAATGTAGTTTTATACAATAAAAAAGATGACTTTGTATTAGTTAAGAAAAAAGGATTTAAAAGAGTGGTTGATTATGTAGATTTAATCTTACCAATCGTACATGGTACTAATGTAGAAGATGGAACTTTACAAGGGTACTTAGAAATGATAGGCATTCCGTATGTAGGTTCAAATGTTTTTGCAGCAGCTATTGGTCAAGATAAAGTATTTCAAAAACAAATATTCTCATCATCAAATATACCAGTATCAGATTATATTTGGTTCTTTGATTATGAATATAAAGAAAATGAAGAAGAAATATTAAAGAAAATAAAAAAACTAGGATACCCTGTTATGGTAAAACCAGCAAGACTAGGTAGTAGTGTTGGAATTAGTAAAGTAAAAAGTGAAAAAGATATAAAAGAAGCGCTAGAAGAAGCAATTAAATATGATGAAAAAATATTAGTAGAAAAAGTAGTAGAAAACTTAATAGAAGTAAACTGCAGTGTACTTGGAAATTATCAAAGTATGGAAGCTAGTGAATTAGAAGAAGTAATGGGTGTAGATGAGTTTTTAAGTTATAGAGATAAATATTTAGGCGATGGTGGAAAGAAAACTGGTGGTAGTTCAAAAGGTATGGCAAGCACTAATAGAATATTACCAGCAAGATTAGATGAAAAAATGACTAATGAAGTAAAAGAATTATCTAAAAAAGCATTTAAAGTACTAAATGCATCTGGTGTTGTTAGAATAGACTATTTAATAGATAAAAAGACTAATAAAATATATTTAAATGAAGTAAATACAATACCAGGATCATTATCATTCTATTTATGGGAAGCAGGAGGAAAACCATATAAAGAATTACTTACTGAAATGATAGCATTAGGAATAAAAACATATAAAAGAAAGAAAAATAAAGTATTCTCATTTGATACAAATATATTAAGTAACTATAATGGATTAAAAGGTTCAAAAGGAAAGTTAAAATTCTAACTTTCTTTTTATTTTGTCAACAAATGTAAACTTGACAACAATATATAACAA
>HF990823.1:0-13727 GCA_000436255.1 Clostridium sp. CAG:1193
TTTATTCAATAATTAATTTAAATAGTTTGTCTTATATCCTAGCTACTCAAATTGACGTTTTGCTCAGTTTTCAAAGATCATTTCATGCGCTCTTTTTCAAAAGTGCATACATAATATAACAAATAAATTTGTGAGTGTCAATACATTTTTTAACTTTTTTTTATTTTTTTTAAAAAATGTTTTTTATTGACTTTTTTCACCATTTTTTGGCGCTCTTTTTTTCATTTGTGTTCCTATTATAACACTTTTTCGACAAATGTCTACCCTTTTTTTGAATTTTTTAACTTTTTTTTATTTTTTACAGAAAAACCTTTGTTTTGAAGGAAAGCATAAATAAATTTCTGCATTCTTACTAAGCTTTTTCTCTTTTTTTAGTTAATTCAACATACATATTATAATATTTTCTTAAAAATGCATTATCAAATGGCCCCTTTTTTTCTTTATATAATTCTATTAAATTTGCAAGCTCATAATTCACAACTTTATCAATATCACTTCCATAATGCATCTTCTCTTTATGATATTCATATTCTCCCTTATCTAGAACTCTAAATGTTTGATCTGGAAAAACTCTTAAGTCTAAATCATAATCTATATATTTAATTGTTTTCTCTTCGATAACATATGGCGTTGCGATATTACAATAATAATATATTCCGTTTTTCTTAAATTGTGATATTATGTTAAACCATCTATCTTTATAAAAGAATATGACAGCAGGTTCTTTAGTATGCCATTTCCTTCCATCTATTTCAGTTACTCTTGCTTTATTATTAGCACACACTATATATGAAGGATTAATTTCAAGAACAATTGCCTCATCCCAGTTTCTATATATTTGCCCATTATGCTTGTAACACTGTATTTTAAGTACATCTCCAACTTTAACTTCGTCCATTAGGTGCCTCCTTCTATAAATTATTATATATTGTTTCTCAAAAAAAATAAATACCTCATAAATTTGTTTTAAAAAGATTTAAATCAAATATTTTTTATATTTACTTAACCTCTTCTTATGAATATATTTTTATAACATTAAAAAAGACATACACATATTTAAATATCTATGTGTATGTCAGGTTTATTTATTTACAATTACATTAATTGCAGAAGCAAGTTGATTATCATTATCATATATAGGATTTTTTAAATAAGTATCGTTCAAGTTTACCTTTATATCAGGTTCAATGCCTTTTTCATTAATCCATTCACCTGATGAAGTAAGCCATTTTTTTGTAGTTATTTTAGCCATACTACTATCTAAAATGCTTACTGTTTCTTGAACCGTTCCTTTTCCATATGTAGTTGTTCCTATTATTGTTGAATTATAATTCTCTTTAAAACAAGATGCTAATATTTCAGATGCACTTGCACTTGATCCATTTACCAAAACAACTACAGGATAACTTCTATATTCCTCTGTATTATCTTTTCTTGATACAGAATTTGTTTTTGTTTCTGTTTTGTACAAAACAGTGTCTTTTTTCATAAATAATTCTAATATAGTTGATACATTTGATAAATATCCACCCGCATTATCTCTTACATCTATTATTAATGAATCAATTCCATTATTTTCTAATTCTTTTAATTTAGTTGTAAATTGAGAAGCTGTATTTGCAGCAAAAATTGATATTTTAATATATCCTATATTTTTATTATTTCTATAAAAAGTGTTTGTAGTAACAGAATTTATTACTATTTTATCTGCTTTTAAATTAATATCTAGAGTTTCTTCTCCCCTTTTAATAGCAAGTCTCATTTCATCTTGTGACTTTGAAACTAGGGTTGTAAAGTACGTCGCTGTTTTATTAGCTAAATCTACATCATTAACTTTAGTTATTATATCTCCTTCCTTTATACCTGCTTTTTCTGCTGGAGAATTTTCTGTTATAGTCATTACTAATATACCCGTATTTTCAAGAGTTAATCCCCCTAGTCCAATACCATAATATTCACCTTTCATTTTGTTGTTAAAACTAGTTGTATTTCCTTCATTTAAGTATGTTGTATTAGCGTCTAATGTAGAAAGCATACCAGATATAGCACCTTCTATTAATACATCATCACTAACATCCTGATAGTATTCATTTTTAATCTTGTCGTATATCTCACTTATTTCACTCAAATCAGAATTACTCATGCGTTTTATATTAAAACTACCTTTAGAATTCATCGTATATATCGCACAGGCTCCGCTTAACATCCCCACAAAACAAGATATAAACACAGTAATAAGTATATCAGTTAAATTATTTTTACCTTTCATGTTACACCTCTATTTTAATAATATCATAAAGTAAAAATTAATTAAAGAAAAATTATATGAATTTTAATAATAAAAGTAGACACACATTTTGTCTACTTCTTACTTTTAAAATTTGTAATACCATTTTTAACTAAGTTCTTTTGCAATTATTAAAGAACTACCCTCTACATATGAAACATTACTTCCATAACTAATTTTAATTAAAGTAGCATCTTTTACCTTTAACTCATTTATGTTATTTGCATAAATATTCGTTTCATTGCTAACATATTTTTTGTTAAATGCATTCCCTAAGTCTACTTTATATATATGATTATCTTTCTTAGATGCATATTCACTAAATAAATAATCATAATAAACTGCCTCAGGTCCATCAAAATCATAGAATAAAACATAATATTCATCATCATTCATTTTAAATGTGTCACTAGCGAGAATCTCATCATATTGTATCTTAGCCTCTTCTTTAGTAGGCTCTTTTGTATTTAAACCTCTTTTACTATTATTAATTAACACTGTTAACAAGTAAAATAGTAAAACTACTCCTACTACAACACCTAATGTTATTAGTACTGTTTTTGTACTTTGCTCATAATCATCTACATATTTTCTCTTTTCTTTTCTTCTTTGTTTTCTATTTGCCATATAAACTCACCCATTTAATTATATAACAAAAAAGAAATAGAAACAATATCTATTTCATTACTGGTATTGTACTTATTGATTTTGCTACCATTACCATCTCTTCATTCGATAAAACATCTGAAGCAATATAATATTCCATGCCACCGCTTATCCATGATACTGAATTAGAACTTACTAAACCAACTGTATCTACTAACATAGTAGGTTCTCCGATAGTAGGTATTATTTCAAATTCATCTTTAATATCAACAGTTTCTTCTATTAATACAAATGGTTTATCTCCACTAAAAGTTAATATTATTCTTTCTCCATTTGTTTTTGCTATAGTATCTTGACTAGATAATGCTGTATTTTCTGGAATATACATTGGAAATATTACATCATCTATACTTACTACTTGTTTAGTAATATCTACATCACTTACCGCTTCTAAGTTTTTATTAAGTTCAAAATAATTATCATTAAATGTTGGGCTCTTGTCAATCTTGTTATATACCATTTTTATTTCTGCATTCCCACTCTCATTTAAAACATGTACTTCTTTTAAATTGAGTTTTTTATCAAGATATATATTTTGTTTTATAAGAGTTCTGTTGTTTGGATAATTTACCTCTGTAGTAAACACATATTTATCTTCTTTTTCTTCAAAAGATAAAGATTTGTCATTATTAATATCATTAATTAAAGATTGAAGTAAGTATACCTGCGAATTATTGTATGGCCATTCACTTTCAAACTTAAAACTTTTATTAAGTGAAGGAGTAAGAACATACACACCATCATTATTTTTTAGAATTATTTGTTCATGATTATTAGAAGTATTTTTAAGACTTACTCTATAAAAGTTGTCATTTTTATAAGAAACTGTTACATCGTATGTATAAATATCTTCATTATTATATATTTCCATCTTTCCTTCTACATAATAAGCTTTTAACCCTTTCATTTCCTTATTCAAATCTTTAACAATTTCTTTCATTCCGTATTTTCCACAACCAGATGTTAATAATAATATAGCAATTGCTAGAATACCTAAAACTTTTTTCATTTTTCACCTCTTTTTAATATTTCATTTAATTATATGGATAAATTATGTATTTATTCATGAATAAATATTAAAAAAATACGCAATATAAATAGTGAAAATAAGGAGGAATTATGAAAGTACTACAAATCATTGCATTAATTTTAACAATAATAGGTGCGATAAACTGGGGAATGATTGCATTATTTAATCTAGATTTAGTTGCATCTTTGTTCGGAGTAAGATCACTAGTTACTTTAATAGTATATGGCTTAGTTGGAATAGCTGGACTAGTTAATATTGGGCTTTTAGTAGATTTGTTTGAAGATTAAAAAAAGAGTAATTAATACTCTACATTATTCAAATATAATCCACAAGCAGGAGCAATCTTACCAAAAGATTGTCTTTTTTTAGATTCTAAAATTGTTTTTATACTTTTGTTTTTATTCGCACATTCGATTAAAGCCCCAACCATGTTTCTTACTTGATATTTCAAAAAACCATTTCCTATAAATTTAATGACAGCTATATCATTATCTAAAGTGATATATGCATCATATATAGTTCTTATATAAGATTCTTTTTTATCTTCCATATTACAAAATGCACTAAAATCATGAGTTCCAATTAAATACTTTATTTCTGATGACATTTTTTCTATATCAAGACTCTTATTATACTGAAATATATAATTTCTATCAATTGGAGAATATTCACCCATATTTATTTTATAAATATATTCTTTCTTTAAAACATTGTATCTAGCATGAAAATTATCAGCAACAGCTTCTACACTTTTAATATATATATCATCTTTTGTATATGTATTTAATGCACATTTTAATTTATAACAAGTTATATTTTTATCTAAGTCAAAATGAGCCTTTTGATTTAAAGCGTGGACTCCTTTATCTGTCCTTCCTGATGAGTTAACAGTTATATCATTCCCTCCACTTATAAACTTTAATGCACTCTCTAATTCTCCTTGAATTGTCCTTAAATTAGGTTGTTTTTGATACCCATTAAAGTTTGTACCATCATAAGAAAAAGTAATTAAATATCTCATAAAAACACCTCCACAACTAAACAGATAGCCACTAAAAATAAATGCATACATACAATTAACCCTGTATTATAATTAAAGTCATATTCTTTATAAGTTGTTCTTTTTTCACTGTATAACTTTAAATCAAGTGCATTTGCAATGTCATCTGATCTTTTAAATGATAACATAAAAATTGGAATTAATATAGATACAATCTTATTACATTTTTCTTTTATGGATCCAGAAAAATCAAGCCCACGACTAAGTTGTGATTTTAATACCTTCATACCCTCTTCAAAAATAATAGGTATAAATCTAATTGCAAGAGAAATTGTAAGTGCTATTTGATTTACTGGTAAATTAAACATCTTTAAAGGACTAAATAATTTTTCTAGTCCATATAAAATAGATAATGGGCGTGTAGTAAACACTAATATTTGAGCATACAAAATAAACATAAGTAATTTTAATATGCTGTTTATAGTTACTAATACATTTGTTTTAAATATTAAATCAATTATAAAAATAAATATTAATAATGGTAATGAATATTTAATACTTTTAATATACATATAACCTTCTACATTTGATAAATTCATAAGTAATATAACAAATAAAAATATAAGTAATAATAATAATGTATTTTTAGTAAATAAAAGAAGTATTGTAAAAATTAGTGTACAGATTATTTTATAAAATGGATTTATATCATGAATAATTGACTTAGCATTATAATATTTAGTTAAAGAGAAATTATACATTTCTATACACCTCCTTAATTAAATCATTAATATTTTTTCTATCAATTAACTTAATCCCTTTATCACGCGCTAAAGAGGAGAATGTAACAATTTTAGGAGTTTCAATATTATATTTTTTTATTAATTTATCTTCTTTAAATACAGATATAGGATCTCCATATAGTATTAATTTACCATTATCTAAAATTATTATATTATCACATAGTTCATATAGTAAATCTACATCATGGCTAACAATTATTATAGTTTTTTTATATCTATTTTTTAAAAGTCTTATAAGATTAATTATCTTCTTTTTGTTTTTATAATCAAGTCCAATAGTAGGTTCATCAAACATAATTATTTTAGGATTATATATAAGTATAGATGCAATTGCAACTAATCTTTTTTCCCCATTACTTAAAGAATTTAAACTTTTATTTAAATAAGATTCATCTAATCCAACTAGTTTTAAAGCATTACTTGCCTTATTTTTACTCATTTTAAAATTCTTAAGTGCATATTCAATCTCTTTTTTTACATTAACCTCAAAAAATTGTTCTTCCGGAGATTGAAAAACAAATCCAATTTCCTTTCTTACCGCACTTGTATTTTTAGATACATCAATATCATTAACTAAAATATTACCAGTAGTAGGCTTTAAAAGACCATCAATAAGTTCTAAAAACGTAGTTTTGCCACTTCCACTTTTGCCAATTATGCCACATATATCATTATCAATTATTTCTAAACTTAGTTTTTTTATAATTTCTTTACTGCTATTATTATATTTGAAAGATAAATTATTAATTATTACTGCCATATATCATCAACCATTTCATTAATATTTGTGTATAATTTATCAACTAAGCCATATAATTTTAATTTAATGGATAATTCTATTTCAAATGGAATAGATATTCCAAGTTTGTTTAAAACTTTATCATATTCCATTACCCTTGTAGGAGTGCCGTCTAGTAATATCTTACCATTATTTATTACTATTAACCTATTACTATAATAAGATTCACTTAAATCATGAGTAACATTAATTATAGTCATCCCATTTTTATTAAGATTTGATAAATACTTAAAAATTTTTTCTTTTGATATAACATCTATCATAGATAAAGATTCATCAATTATTAATAATTTAGGATTATGTATAATTGCACATCCTAAAGCAACTATACATTTTTCACCACCAGAAAGTTCGTCTAAAGATTTATTTAATAAATGTTCAATATTAAGCATAGCAGAAACTTCTTTAATCCTTCTTTTAATATATGGGCTTTTATAACATAAATTTTCTAAAATAAAAGCAAGTTCGTCTTCTACTGTATCAGTTATAAATGAATTATCAACATTATCAAACATAACACCTATATTTTTTCTTATACTATATAAATTATTTTTATTTAATTTTACACCGCATATTTTTATATCACTATCAGTTAATATTAAACCAGTAATAATTTTAATAAGTGTACTTTTTCCACAACCATTCTTACCTGTAATAGTTAAAAAAGAACCATAACCAATGTTTAAAGAGAATTTATCAAAAATAAAATTATCATTATATCTAAAAGTTAATTTATCTATACTCACAATATAATCCATAAACCCTCCATATTTTCCCCTATTTAAACATAATTATGACATATACACTCTATTATACCCATTAAAACTTTTTTAGTAAAGATGAATAAATAAGAAAATTAAAGTAAATAATATAAAAGGAGGAATTATGAAGAAAGATAGTTTAAATATAAATTGTTCAGTACATGATTGCATACATTGCGATTGTGCTTGCAATAAATGCAAGTTAGAAAGCATTAAAGTATGCAATTGCGGTTGTGAATGTAATAAAGAAAATACAATGTGTGACAGTTATAAAAAGAGACAATCTTAATGTCTCTTTTATACTATTTTTCATTATCAAAAATATATTTTCCATTTTTTTACTTTTTTATTTTATTTTTATACTACTATTATATACTATTTTTTACTAATTTTAAAACTTATTTCCCACTTTCTTTTATTGTTTATAAATTTATTGTATCAGCTCCTCCCCCCTACTTGTCAAGTTTCCGAAATTAACATCCCGTTTGTTTACTTGTACTGGTATAATTAAAGTAAAATTAAAAGGACTGTCACCCGTAAATCACAGGTTACAATCCTCTAATTAAAAACTATTTATATACTTTCCAACTTTTTAAGTTCATATCAAATTTAAGATTATCTTTTTTTATTTTGTATTTTATATGCCATTTTAAGTGCTAGTTTGATTGGTGATATTCTACTAAAGAAGATTATCACTTTCATATAAAATGTTGGAATTATTATAAGCTTATTTTTAAACATTTTATCTATTGCATATTTACTAACATATTCACTTGTTGTTGACTTTATTTCAAATTTAACATTTGCAACATTATTAAAGTTTGTTTTTACTGGTCCTGGACATAATACGCTTACATGTACATTTGATTTTAATTTTCTTAACTCTTCATATATTGCTGTAGTTAATCTAAGTACATATGCTTTTGTGCCATAATATGTTGCCATAAGTGGACCTGCTTGAAATGCTGCACTTGAAGATACATTTAATATATAACCAGAGTCTCTTTTTACAAAATCTTTTAAAAATAATTTAGTAAGTATATGTACTGCTGTTATATTTACATTAATCATATTTAATTCTTTATCCATATCAGTGCTTATAAACTCTCCAAATGCTCCAAAACCAGCATTGTTAATTAATATATCTATATTATCTCTTTTAGTCAAATTATATAGTTTAAAACAGTTTTCAGGTATAGATAAGTCCATACTTATTATTTTAACACTTCCACCTATATCTTTTTTTACATTTTCCAATTTTTCTTTATCATTTGCAACTAATATAAGTTCATGACCCAAGGAATGTAAGTAATAAGCCATATCTTTACCTATTCCACTAGACGCTCCTGTAATTAATGCTTTCATAAATCACCTCATTATTATTTTTTCTTATATTCTGGATAATATTCATTAAGTGTATTCCTATAAAAATTGCCACTATTTTCATCTAATTTTTCTAGATAATCACACACTTTATATGCATACCTTAAACTATTATCATCATATATGCAATCAAATAAATAGTCAAGATAATGCTCAATCATATTTACATCCTTAGACTTATTGGACATACAATTATTAATAATATCAGCAATATTTGCAAACGTGCATTTTTTACTATCTTGTAATTTTTTTACTAATGATTCTATTTCTTCCATTTAACTTTACCTTTCTTTTTGTGCTTACCCATATTGTATTGTTTATGAAATTCATCCCAAAATAGTGTTGCAGTTTCATGATCAAAAGTATTATAAAAATGAACATTTTTAATTCTTGATAAACGAAATTTTTCAGGTACTTTAATTTTGGTTTTTGGAGTTAAATCATATGAACAATTATCACCATCTTTTAATATTAAATGCTTATAAATTGGCACTACAGTAAAATGGTGTTCTGAAAAACTATTTATTCTAAACAAAGCATTAGCATTGTCTTGTTTTAAATCTGGATCATCACATTTTAATATTTCTGAATTTTTATAATCCTCAAAAATCAAATTATCAGCATATCTTGAACAATTCTTATCAATTTTGTTTAATGTTGAAGGTATAGTTATATTTCCAAATTTAGTAGAATAATAAGAAAAATCCAGATAATCAAACATAAGATATTCAGTGCCTTCTTGAAGTACTAAATCACAATAATTAGGGGTACTAGAATTATCAACTTCAAATTCAATACTTTTTAAACTTTTTGGCACTATTATTGTTTTATATTTTTTTAATTTATCATATAAAGTTGAATTAATCGTACCACAAACTATTCCTTCTGGCATCACGTAAATATCACCAGGTGGATTAATGCAATCATAAATATTTTTTAAATAATTTAATAAATCTTTAGAAGTATAAATAGAAATACCATTAAATGTATCAAATGAAAATATTTTTATAATGGATGATAGAGAAAGTTTAGTATCATAAAATAAATACCCTTTCAAATCCCTACCAACATATGGCATTGTGTATTGACTAATTATATCATATTTATTAAGAACACTATCGTTATTTAAATCAATAATTGTATTTTCAAAAAAATCATCTAAACCCTTTTCATAATCTAGTGATAATAAAATTGATAATTTATATTTATTATTTAAAATCTTCTCAAAATCATATTGTCCTTTTTCTCTCAAAAAAATATTAATTAATTGAATTAATTTAATTGCTTTATCTTTATCTTCATTTTCAATTAAATGAAGTATATATGGTGAATTGCCATTTAATAATGTATTAATTTTCTTAGATATTATATCTAAATATACTTCTTTTTCTAAATCATTATAATTAGTAAATGAATAATCATAAGCTTGTATATAAAACTTTGCTTCATACAAACTATACATATCATCTTTAGTTATTGTATTTCTATCAAATTCATAATATATTTCATACATCTTTTCTAATCTATTAATTCTTTCTTTTAATAAATTTATATTATTATCATCTATCTCACTACACCTTAGACTATCAAGTTCATCTTTAAGACTACTAACTTCTTCTTTATTTTTATAGCAATATATTTCTAAACTTCTTTCTAAGTACGCAATATATACCTCTTTTGAACATAGTTCACATTTTTTTACTATATCTTCACTTAATTTTTCTAAATCACATATTCTTTTATCTAAATCAAGACCAATCTGTGGATTACTTAAGTATGCTTCTATTTCATTGTGGATAGATACGATCTGACTATCTATTGTTACAAGTGATAATTGTATTTTACCTATTTCATTTATTATTGCATCCCTTGTTCTTCTTTTAAATCTATTTTGATTTACTATTTCTGATAATGCAATTAATCTTATTAATAAAGTTTCTCTTAAATTTATTAAATCACTTTCATAATTTTTTAATTTAATACTTAAAACCTTGTTATTCTTAGTTTCACTCATCATATTATTTAGTAATAATTTTGTATACATTTCTCTTTTTTCATTAATGTCATCTATTTCTAAGTCTAAACTAGTAAATATATTATTTTTTAATAAACCTAGATACTCTTCCTTAGTGGTAGTAAGTATTTCTATTTGTTTTTCATTTAAAACATCTCTTTTAGGTATAGCAAAAGATACATAACCATTTATTAAGTATGCATTATTTTCTTTATTAAATAAGTTTTTTAAATATTTAATAATACTCATATATTTTCCCCATCTTTTTGTGCATTTATTATACTTATTTTATGTTTTTTGTCAATCAATCCAAATTATCTGATAGTGTTTAATATGGTGTTACAATTATATATTTATTTACTTAAAGTGTAGGTAGTTGTTTTTATTCTAGAATCGCTTGAATATAATGTTATATATTCATTATTATATTTTGTTACAATTATTCCTATAGTATTATCCATATTTATTTTTTTTATATTTTTATCTATATAATTCATATATACTTGTATTTGACCAATATGTTCTTTTTTTAGTTCAATTACCTTTAATTCCACCACTACATAACAATTAAATTCTATATTATAAAGTAGCATATCTATATAGTTATATGTGTTACCCATATTAATTTTATATTCACAACCTACATACATAAACCCATATCCAAGTTGATTTAAAAAAGCATCTATATCTTCTAATATTAGTTTTTTTAATATATTTTCACTTATTTGTTCATAATTTAAACTATTTTTAATAACTATTGGATTTTTTATAAAATCACTTATTTCTAATTCTATATTATTTATTAATTTTTCTTTTGTTTTCTCATCCAATCTTTCGTATTCTTTCAATTTGATTTTTTGAATTAATTGTCTTTTGCTCAAATTATATTTTCTACACATTTCTATATAATAATTCATTTGATGTATATCTTTTATAGTAAGTAAAATCATATAATGACTCCAACTTAAAAAGTCAGCCACTGGTTGGCTTTTTGAAAGTAAATAAAATTTTCTCATATATTTTAAAGTAGTAACACCATATCCCCTACCTAATTCCATATTTAATTTTTTACTATATTCTTTTATAATACCTTCTCCATAGCATTTACCTGCTTCACTTAATAATCTCCCGACTTTATAATAAGTAGATAAATCATGTTTATTTTTTGAATAATCCTTTACTTTTTTATATATTTCATTATTTACTAGTTCGTTTTTTATCTCAATATAGTAATTCATAAATCCTCCAAATAAAAAGTACTCTACATATATTATTATTTATTTATGAACAAATTCCCCTATAAAGTATAAAAAAAGAAGAACTATTTAGTTTCTTCTTCTTTCTTTGCTTTTTTAGTTTCTTTTTTTGAAGTTTTTTCTTCTTTTACTTCTTCTTTTTGATCAACTAGAGTTAAAACTACCATTAAAGCGTCGTCTCCTCTTCTTTCATTAAGTTTTAATATTCTAGTGTATCCACCTTTTCTATCTTTTGAACGTTCTGCTAAATCATATACTTTTTTAGTAGCAACATTATCATTTTGAAGGAATGCTAAAATCTTACGTCTAGAAATTAAACTACCTTCCTTTGCATATGTTACCATTTTATCAAATGACTTTCTAACTTCTTTAGCACGAGTTTCTGTTGTTGTAATAGATTCATTCATTATTAAATCTTTTGTTAAATTAGCTAACATACTTCTTCTATGTTTATTATCAACACCTAATTTTCTATAAGACACTTTTGCACCTCCTAATCATCATTTCTGAATGATAAACCCATTTCTTTAATTTTATCCATAACTTCTTTTAATGATTTTCTACCTAAATTACGTATCTTCATCATTTCATTTTCTGATTTATTAACTAAATCTTGAACATTATTAATTGAAGCTCTTTTTAAGCAATTGTATGCTCTTACTGATAATTCCATATCATCAATTGAAGTTTCTAATAATTTTTGTTTTGGATCTTCATCATTTTGTTTCATTAATCCTTTAATTGCATCTGTAAATTCAGGATTATCTATTTTGTCTAATTGTGCGATTAAAATACTTGAAGCTTCTTTAACTGCTTCTTGTGGATTTAATGCTCCATTAGTCCATACTTCTAATACTAATTTATCAAAGTTATTATCATGTCCAACACGAGCCTTTTCTACTTCGTAGTTAACTCTTTCAATTGGTGAATATAATGCATCTACAGCAATAGTTCCAACCTTTGTATCTGTTAAATAACTTTTAACTACATCTGCAACATCATAACCTCTGCCTCTTCCAATAGTAATTTCCATATCAAGTTTTCCACCTTCAACAAGTGTACATATTACTTGATCTTTATTAATTACTTCTAAAGTAGGCTCTTTAGCTAAATCTCCAGCAGTTATAACTCCTTCTCCTTTAGCAGATAATTTTATAGTTATTTGTTCATCTGTATTTTTCTTAACAACAATTCTTTTTAAATTTAATATTATTGTAGTAACATCTTCAATAATACCTTCTATAGTTTGGAATTCATGCATAACTCCATCAATTCTTACACTTGTTATAGCATCCCCTGGTAAAGATGATAATAATACTCTTCTAAGTGCATTACCTATAGTAGTACCAAATCCTCTTTCAAGTGGTTCTAAAACAAATTTTCCATAATTATTACCTTCAATATAATCAGTCATCTTATATTCTGGTTTTTCAAATATTAAATATTGATTATTGTCAGTACTAAAACTTAAATCTACTGACATTTTTAATTCGTTTTCTTCAGTAACTTTTTTTGCCATTATAATTCACTCCTTTCAGAATTATCCACGTGGTCGTTTTGGTGGACGACATCCGTTATGTGGAATAGGTGTTACATCACTCATAGCTGTTACTTCCAATCCGCCTGTTTGTAAAGAACGTAGAGCAGTATCTCTAGCTGGTCCTACACCATTTACATAAGCTTCAACTTTTCTCATTCCAGCATCGTATGCAGCTTTAGCAGCAGCTT
>HF990823.1:13786-27319 GCA_000436255.1 Clostridium sp. CAG:1193
GAACCTTTATATCCGATAGTACCTGCAGAAGCCCAACTTATTGTACTTCCGTTCATATCAGTAATGGTAATAATAGTATTATTATAAGTTACATGAATATGTGCTTGTCCTTCAGGTACATTCTTTTTAACTTTACGCTTTCTAGCTTTATATGCCATATTTTTGTTCCTCCTTAACTATTATTTTTTCTTATTAGCAACAGTTTTTCCTTTACCCTTACGAGTTCTAGCATTTCTGTTTGTTCTTTGACCTCTTACAGGTAATCCTTTACGATGACGAATTCCTTGATATGATCCAATTTCCATTTTAGTTTTGATGTTTAGTCCAACTTCTCTTCTTAAATCACCTTCAACTAAATATTTAGATACTTCATCACGAATACGTGAAATTTCATCTTCTGTTAAATCTCTTGCTTTTGTATCTGGATTAACTTTTGCATCCTTTAAAATTTTGTTTGATAGTTGTCTTCCTATACCATAGATATAAGTTAAAGCAATTTCAATTCTCTTATCATTTGGTATATCTACACCTTTAATACGTGCCACTATTACACCTCCTATTATCCTTGTCTTTGCTTGTGTTTTGGATTTTCGCAAATAACAAGTACTTTACCATTTCTTTTAATTATTTTACACTTATCACATATTTTCTTTACTGATGGTCTAACTTTCATTATTAATTCCTCCTATCATATTCTATAGGTTATACGCCCACGTGTTAGGTCATAAGGTGATAATTCTACTTTTACTGTATCACCTGGTAAGATACGAATGTAATTCATTCTTATTTTACCAGAAACGTGAGCTACTACAGTATGACCATTTTTTAGTTCAACCCTAAACTGTCCACCGGGTAAAACGTCCATAACTTTACCTTCAATTTCAATAGCATCTTTATTTGCCATCATCATCACCTCGCGTTAAAATTTCACATCCAGTATCTGTAACTAACACTGTGTGTTCAAAATGTGCTGATGGACTATAATCTTCTGTAACTACTGTCCATTCGTCATCTAATATACACACATCGTCCTTACCCAAATTTAACATCGGTTCAATAGCTAATACCATTCCACTTTTTAATATTGGCCCTGTATTAGGTGTCCCATAATTGGGTATTTCTGGATCTTCATGTAATTTAGAACCTACGCCATGACCAACTAGTTCTCTTACGATACCTAAATTGTGTTCTTTAGCATAAGTACCAACTGCACTACATACATCACCTAATCTATTACCCGCCTTAACCTTGCTAAGCCCAGCAAATAAAGAAGCTTCTGTATGTTTTAATAAATATTCTTTTTCTTCTGAAATTTTACCAACTTTATAAGTCCAAGCAGAATCACCATGATATCCTTTATAACATACTCCAATATCAACTGAGATTATATCTCCTTCTTTTAATTTGTAATTAGAAGGTATACCATGTACTACTTCATCATTAACTGAAGTACAAATTGAATTTGGAAATCCATTGTAATTCTTAAATGATGGCGTGCAACCTTTGCTTAATATAAATTTTTCAGCTATTCTATCTAACTCTAAAGTAGTAACTCCTGGTTTAATGTGTTTTTCTACTTCTTTATGAGTAAGATAAGTAAGTCTTCCTGCTTCTTTTAAAAGTTCGATTTCTCTTTCACTTTTTATATTTATCATACGTGCCTTCTTAATATAGATTTAATATTATCATATATTTCCTCTTTAGTACCATTACAACTTATTTTTGTTAATAAACCTTTATTTTCATAATAAGAAATTAATGGCATTGTTTTTTCCATATATGTATCAAATCTATTACTAAATTTTTCTATAGTATCATCTTCCCTTTTAGTAAGAGTGCATCCACATTTATTACATTTACCATCTTCTATAAATGAATCAAAGTAAATATTATATATGCTTCCACAATTATTGCATGATACTCTACCAGTTGCTCTTTTAGTTGCAACTTCTTTTTCTATATCTAAAAAAATCACATGATCAATCTTATCATTATTTTTTTCCATTAATTCATCTAGCATACTAGCCTGTTTTAATGTTCTTGGAAATCCATCAAAAATTATACCATTAGACTTTTTTATAGAACTTATTTTACTTTCTAATAGTCTAAGCATTAATTCATCACTAACAAATAAACCATTATCAATTAAATTTTTTATTTCTTTACCTATCTCTGTGTTTGTTGCTGCAATTTCTCTTAACAAATCACCAGTAGATAAATGATATAAACCAAATTCTTCTTTTAATAAACTAGCTTGTGTTCCTTTACCTGCAGCAGGAGGAGCAATGAATATAATATTCATTATTTATAACTCCTACTGTAGTTTTTACTAACTAATTCATTTTCAATTTGATTATATGTTTCTAATGCTACACCTACTACTATTAATAATCCTGTTCCACCAACTGTTACATTAGATGGGATATTTGGAAGTAGTGAGCATAATATAGGTAACCCTGCAAGAACTACTAAGAATAGTGCTCCTACTAAAGTTAATCTACTTAATACTTTACTTATATAATTTTCAGTGTCCTTGCCTGGTTTAATTCCTGGCATATATCCACCGTTTTTCTTTAAATTAGATGCAAGTTCTTTTGGATTTATTTGCATAAATGTATAGAAGTATGCAAATAAGAATATTAATATTACATATAGTATAAATCCTGTTGGAGTTGTATAAACTATATATTTATTTACAAAATTTGTAAATGCTGTATTATTAATAAAGTTTGCAATTGTTGCAGGTATTGATATTAATACTGATGCAAATATTACTGGAATAACACTTGCTGAATTTAATTTTATTGGAATATAATTTTGTTCTCCACCATAAGCACTTACAGTTCTATTTGAATATTGTATAGGAAGTCTTCTTTCAGCTTTATCTATAAATATTACACCAACTATTATTATTAAATATATTAATATAAATAATAAGAATAATAATAATCCAAGTACTGTTTTTTGCCATGATGCAAAACTTACAAATCCATTAAATGCACTTATAAACATATTAGGTAAGTTTGCGACAATTCCTGCCATAATTATAAGTGATACACCATTACCTACACCTTTTGTTGTAACTTGATCTCCTAACCATAATAGGAAAGCAGTTCCAGCAGTTAATATAACTGCAATTCTCAAATATTCAAGTGCTCCACCTGTTTGACCATATATAGCAAATGAGAACACATAGCCTTGTATAAATGCAATAATCAATCCCATATATCTTGTTATTTGATTAAGCTTTCTTCTACCAGTTGCACCTTGATTTTTTAAATCTGAGAAATATGGAATTATATCCATTTGTAACAACTGAGTTATAATTGATGCATTAATATAAGGTCCAACACCAAGTGCGAATATTGAGAATGATTCTAAAGCACCACCACTCATAGCATTCCACAACTCTAAAAAACCTAAGTCTTTTGTAATTGATGAAGTGCCAGGAACTGGTATGCTTGTACCCAATTTAAATATAAATAATACGAATAAAGTAAATAATATTCTATTTCTTAAATCTTTGTTTTTAGGGCTAAATATTTGCTTTATTGCTGCAAACATATTAGATCACCTCTACTTTTCCACCCGCTGCTTCTATCTTTTCTTTTGCAGTCATAGAAAATTTGTGTGCTTTAACTGTTAATTTTTTCTCTAACACACCATTACCAAGAACTTTGATACCTGATAATTGTTTTTTAACTATACCTGTTTCTTTTAATAATTCTGGAGTTACAACAGTATCTTCATCAAATTTATTTAAATCTGTTAAATTAATTACTGCATACTCACATTTGAAATTAGCATTACTAAATCCTCTTTTAGGTAGTCTTCTATATAATGGTAATTGTCCACCTTCGAATCCTGCCTTTCTACTATAACCTGCTCTTGCTTTTTGTCCTTTATGACCTTTTCCACTTGTTTTACCCATTCCACTTGAAGTTCCTCTACCGATTCTTCTTCTTTCAGTTTTAGATCCTTCAGTTACTTTTAAACTATGTAATTTCATTATCCTAACAACTCCTCTACAGTTTTACCTCTTAATGCTGCTATATGTTCAGCACTTCTTTGAGAAGTCAATGCATTAAGTGTTGCTCTTACAACATTAATTTTTGTATTTGAGCCAAGTGATTTAGATACTACATCTTTAACACCAGCAAGTTCTAATACACCTCTTACTGATCCTCCAGCAATTATACCAGTACCAGCTTTTGCAGGTTTAATTAAAACTCTAGCAGCTCCACTTACACCAGTAGCTTCATGTGGTATTGTTCTTTCTTCAACAAGTGGGATTCTAACTACATTTTTAGTAGCAGATTGAATAGCTTTTTTTACAGCGTCTTGTACTTCGTTTGCTTTACCAGTACCAAGACCTACACGTCCTTTTCTATCTCCTACTACTACTGTAGCAGCAAATCTAAAATGACGTCCACCTTTAGTAACCTTAGTAACACGATTAACTGATATTACTAATTCTTCATATTCTTTAGCTTTGGGTTCATTAAATCTTCGTTTTTCCATAGCTCCTCCTAGAATTCTAAACCGTTTTCACGTGCTGCTTCAGCAAGAGCTTTTACACGTCCATGATATAGGTATCCACCTCTATCAAATACTACGGTTTTAATTTTTGCTTTCTTTGCTTTTTCTGCAATAGACTTACCAACTAATTTAGCAGCTTCTACATTTCCACCATTAGTTATCTTTAGATCTTTATCACTTGAACTTGCTGATACAATTGTTACACCATTTATATCATCAATTAATTGTGCGCTTATATTAGCGTTTGATCTAAATACACTTAATCTTGGAGCAGTACTAGTACCACTTAAATTAGTTCTTATACGACTATGTCTAGCTTTACGAGCTTCATTACGAGATATCTTCTTTATCATAACATAATCTCCTTTACTTATTATTTAGCGGCCTTTTTGCCTTCTTTACGACGAATATGTTCGCCTTTATAACGAATTCCTTTACCTTTGTATGGTTCAGGTTTTCTTACTTTTCTTACATTAGCAGCAAATTCACCAACTAATTCCTTATTAATACCTTTAACAGTTATTTCAGTGTTACTAACTGCTTCAACAGTTAAACCACTTGGAACAGTCATTTTTACAGGATGTGAATAACCTGCATTTACTGTTAATTCATTACCTTGAACTTGAAAACGATATCCGACACCAATTATTTCTAATCCTTTTTCAAATCCTTTTGAAACTCCTTCAATCATATTTTTTATAATTGCATTTGTAGTTCCTTGCATAGCATTTGAAGAATCAGTTTCATCAGTTCTTTCTACAGCCAAAGTATTTCCATCTATTTTAACAATTACATTTTTAGAAATAGGGAAATCAAGTGAACCTTTAGGTCCTTTGACTGTGACTATATTGTTTTCAACTACTACGTTAACACCTTCAGGTATTGTTAGTGTTCTATTTCCAATACGACTCATTCTTTCTCCTCCTTTGTAATTGTTACCAAATATACGCTAAAACTTCTCCACCAAGGTTAGCCTTACGAGCATCTCTATCAACCATAAGTCCTTTTGATGTTGAAATTATTGCTATTCCTAAGCCATTTAAAACTCTTGGAATATCTTCACATTTAGCATATACACGTAATCCTGGTTTTGAAATTCTTTTAAGACCAGTAATTACTCTTTCTTTTTTAGCACCATATTTAAGTTCAATTGTCATCATACTTCCTTCGTCAGTAGATTCAATTTTATAACCATTTATATAACCTTCATTCTTTAAAATGTTAGCTATTTCAACTTTTAACTTAGATGTTGGTACTAAAACTTCATTATATTTCATCTGATTTGCATTACGAATTCTTGTAAGCATATCAGCAATTGGGTCAGTTACTACCATAATTATTCCTCCTCCCAAATTACCAACTTGATTTTTTTACGCCTGGAATTTGTCCATTATTTGCAAGTTCTCTAAAACAAATACGACATATACCAAACTTACTCATTACTGCATGAGGTCTTCCACATCTTTCGCAACGAGTATATTCACGTACCTTAAATTTTTGTGGTCTTTTTGATTTTATAATCATACTTTTCTTTGCCATATATATCCTCCATTACTTTCTAAATGGGATTCCTAGTCCACTTAACAAATCAAATGCTTCTTCATTAGTTTTAGCAGTTGTAACAAAAACTATATCCATACCACGTACTTTAACAACAGTATCATATTCTATTTCAGGGAATATTAGTTGTTCTTTTATACCTAAAGTATAGTTACCGCGTCCATCGAACGCTTTGTTTGATACGCCTCTAAAATCTTTAACACGTGGAAGAGCTAATCTTATTAATTTTTCTAGGAAAACATACATATTTTCACCACGTAAAGTAACTTTACATCCTATAGGTGCGCCTTCTCTTACTTTAAATCCAGCTATTGATTTTCTAGCTTTAGTTACTACAGGTTTAGCACCAGTAATAAGTTCAAGATCAGCTACTGCAGCATCTAATAATTTACTATTAGTTGTTGCTTCTCCTACACCCATATTAATTACTATTTTTTCAAGTTTAGGTACTGCCATCAATGTTGTATAGTTATATTTTTCTTTTAAACTAGGAACGACTTCCTTTAAATATTTTTCTTTTAGGCGGTTCATAGATACCCTCCTTCCAATTAATCAATCTTTTCATTAGATTTCTTTGAAATTCTAACTTTTTTACCATCTTTATTTATTTCATGACCAATTCTAGTACTTTTACCAGATTTTGGATCTGTTATCATTATATTAGAAATATGAATAGGATTTTCTTTTTCAACTATTCCTCCAGTTTGGTTTTCAGAAGTTGGTTTTTGATGTTTCTTAACCATATTAATTCCTTCAACCACAACTTTATTCTTACTTCTTAGTATATGAAGTATTTTCCCGCTTTTGCCTTTATCTTTTCCAGCAATAACATTTACTTTATCTCCTACTTTAAAGTTCATAATTCATACTCCTTTCTATAATACTTCTGGTGCTAGTGAAATAATTTTCATGTATTCTTTATCACGAAGTTCACGAGCAACAGGACCTAATACACGTGTTCCAACTGGAGTTTTATCGTCCTTAATTAAAACGCATGCATTATCATCAAATTTAATATAAGAACCATCATCTCTTCTTACACCAAATTTTGTTCTTACTATTACAGCCTTTACGACTTTTCCTTCTTTAATTGTTCCATTTGGAGTTGCCTTTTTAACTGTACCAACAACTACATCTCCAATGTTACCAGTTTTAACTTTACTACCACCTAGTACTCTAATTACTAAAAGTTCTCTTGCGCCTGAATTATCAGCTACTTTTAAGCGACTTTCTTGTTGAACCATATTTATTTCCTCCTTTTTACAAATTGGACTATAAAATTACTGCTTCTTCAACTATCTCAACTAATTTGTATTTCTTAGTTTTTGATATTGGTTTTGTTTCAATTATACGAACTTTATCGCCAATTTTAGCTTTATTATTTTCATCATGTGCAGCATATTTTTTAGAAGATTTAACTCTTTTTCCATATAATGGATGCTTACCATATGTTTCTACTAATACAGTAATTGTTTTATCGTTTTTAGCACTTACAACTTTACCAACTAGTTCTTGCTTTCTTATTTCTTTCATCTTGCCCTCCATTATTTATCTAATTCTCTTTCTCTAATTATAGTTTTCATTCTTGCTACTTCTTTTCTTAATTCATTAATTCTTGAAGGTTTTTCAAGATTACCTGTAGCAGATGCAAATCTTAAATTAAATAATTCTTCTTTATTAGCTTCAATCTTCTTTAATAATTCTTCAGTGGATAATTTTCTTATTTCTTTTGTTTCCATATTATTCACCACTTTCCTTCATAACGAATTTACATTTTATTGGTAATTTATGCATTGCAAGTCTTAATGCTTCTCTTGCTATTTCTTCTGAAACACCAGCAACTTCAAACATAATTTTACCTTTCTTAACAACTGCAACCCAACTATCAGGTGCACCTTTACCTTTACCTTGACGAGTTTCTAGAGGTTTTTTAGTAAGTGATAGATGAGGAAATATATTAATATATACCTTTCCACCACGTTTCATATAACGAGTCATAGCAACTCTGGCTGCTTCGATTTGTTGTTGTGTAATCCAAGCACCTTCCATTGCCATTAATCCATAGTCACCAAAATGTAATTCTGTATTACCTTTTGATACACCATCATATCTAAGTCTGTGAGGTCTTCTATATTTAGTTCTTTTTGGTATTAGTGCCATTATCTACGCCTCCCTTAGATTTTTTTTGTTTTAGAATTTCACCTTTATAAATCCATACTTTTACACCAATCTTACCGAATGTTGTATCAGCTTCACTAGTAGCATAATCAATGTCTGCTCTTAATGTATGTAAAGGTGTTGTTCCTTCTGAATATCCTTCGCTTCTAGCCATATCAGCTCCACCAAGTCTACCAGAAACTTTAGTTTTAATTCCTTTTGCTCCTGCTTTCATAGTATTTCTAATAGCACGTTTTTGAGCAATTCTGAATGATACTCTATTTTCAATTTGACGTGCAATATTATCAGCAACTATTTTTGCACTTAAGTCAGGATTCTTTATTTCCATGATTGAAATTGAAATATTTTCATCTACTAACTTAGACATCTCTTTTTTAAGTACTTCTATTTCTTCTCCACCATGTCCAATTATTACGCCTGGTTTAGCAGTATAAATAATAACTTCTGTATTCTTTGCATTTCTTTCAATAACAACATTTGAAACACTAGCATCTTTTAATTTCTTAGTTAAATAGTTACGTATTTTAACATCTTTATTTAAGAATGTTGCAAAATCTTTTTTAGATGCATACCATTTAGAATTCCAATCTTTATTTATACCAGTCCTAAGACCAATTGGATTTACTTTTTGTCCCATGACTACCTCCTTAATTATTTTGATGAAACAACAACAGTTATATGACTTGTTCTTCTGTCGTTTCTTCCTACGTGGCCTCTTGAATCCATAATCATTCTTTTCATTACTGGGCCTTCGTTTACATATGCTTTACTTACATATAAATTTTCTCTTTTTAATCCTAGATTATTTTCTGCATTACTTGTTGCAGATATTAAAACTTTTTCAACTAATCTTGCAGTTTTTTTATTCATATTACTTAGGATAGATATTGCTTCGTTTACGCTTTTTCCACGGATTAAATCAACTACTAATCTAGTTTTATCTGCAGAAACTCTAACGTTTTTTGCTATTGCTTTTGCTTCCATACATTACCTCCTATTTACCCTTGTTTTCGCCGTGTCCACCAAATTTACGAGTTAATGAAAATTCGCCTAATTTGTGTCCTACCATATCTTCAGTTACATATACAGGAATAAATTCTTTTCCATTATGAACTGCAAATGTATGTCCAATAAAATCAGGATAGATTGTTGAACGGCGAGACCAAGTCTTAATAACTTCTTTTTTTCCAGTTTCATTTAACTTTTTAACCTTATTTAATAATCTTTCAAATACATAAGGTCCTTTTTTCAAACTTCTTGCCACTTTCGCACCTCCTATTTATCATTACGACGTTTTACAATAAACTTAGTTGAAGTTTTTCTATTCTTACGAGTTTTTAAACCAAGTGCAGGTTTACCCCATGGAGTCATTGGTTGTTTTCTTCCAACAGGAGCTCTACCTTCACCACCACCGTGTGGGTGATCATTAGGGTTCATAACTGATCCTCTAACTGTAGGTCTAATGCCCATATGACGTTTACGTCCAGCTTTTCCTAATTTAACTAATTCTTTATCAAGATTTCCAACTTCACCAATTGTAGCAGTACATACACCTAATACTTTTCTAGTTTCTCCACTAATAAGTCTTATAAGTACATATTTACCTTCTCTACCTAATATTTGAGCACTTGAACCAGCGCTTCTTGCAAGTTGTCCACCTTTTCCAGGTCTAAGTTCAATATTATGAACTACAGTACCAACTGGAATATTCATAAGTGGTAGGCTATTACCTAATTTAATATCAGCATTTGCACCACTTACAACTGTGTCTCCTACTTTTAATCCGTTAGGAGCAAGTATATATCTTTTTTCACCATCTTTATAACTTATTAAAGCAATGTTTGCTGTTCTATTTGGATCATATTCAATTGCACTAACAGTTCCAGGTACATCTAATTTATTACGTTTAAAATCAATAATTCTATATTTTCTTTTAACGCCTCCACCACGATGTCTTACTGTTATTTTACCTTGATTATTACGACCACTTTGTTTTTTAATAGTTACTACTAAATTCTTTTCAGGAGTAGCCTTAGTTATTTCAGTATTAACTAATGTACTCATTCTTCTTCTTGAACTTGTAGTTGGTTTATAATTCTTAACTGGCATTATAATTCCTCCTCTTAAAGGTCAATCTTATTACCATCAGCTAGAGTAACGATTGCTTTCTTATATTTATTTGTCATACCAGAATAACGTCCAACTCTCTTTTTCTTAGGATGAACATTAACAGTATTAACGCTTTTAACTTTTACATTAAATATTTTTTCTATTGCTTGTTTGATTTGAGTTTTGTTTGCTTTTGGATCAACCTTAAATACATAACTTTTTTCATCACTTGCAATAGCTGTGCTTTTTTCAGTTATAACTGGTGCCTTAATTATATCTCTGTAATTTGATAACATTAACAAAGCACCTCCTCAATAGCTTTTACAGCTCCTTCAGTAACTATCATATTATGATAACTTGTTACATCAAGTACGTTTATTTCATTTGGAAGTATAACTTTAACTCCTTTAACATTACGAGATGCTAGTATCACTTCATCAGTTAATTCATCAACAACGAATAATGCTGATTTTTCTAACTTTAAGTTTTTCATTACACTTAGCATTTCTTTTGTTTTTGCATTATCTAATTTTAAGCTATCAAGAACAGTTAATTCACTATCAATAACTTTATAAGATAAAGCACTCTTTAAAGCTAATCTTCTTTCTTTTTTATTCATTTTAATATTGTAATTTCTTTCAGTAGTAGGTCCGAATACTACACCACCATGTCTCCATTGTGGACTTCTTGTAGACCCTTGTCTAGCATTACCAGTACCTTTTTGTCTCCATGGTTTTCTTCCACCACCACTAACTTCTGCGCGTGTTTTTACACTATGAGTACCTTGTCTATTAGCAGCATTTGCAAGTACTATTGCTTCATATACTACTGTATCATTAGGTTCGATACTCCAAACTTTGTCATTTAACTTTATATCCTTAACTTTTTCACCTTTAACATTTAAAACGGCTATTTTAGGCATCTTAATTCCTCCTTTTCACAATAATAAGTATCTAAAGAAATTTAATTATTCAGAAACTTCTTCTTGTGATGTTTCTTCTAAGGTTACTTCTTCTTTTGGTTCTTCATAAGAAATTAATTCTTCGTTAGCAACCTTTAGTCCAGGATGTTTTACTGAAGTTTTAATGACAACAAAAGAATTTTTAGCACCTGGAACATTACCTTTAATTAAGATAACATTCTCATCTAAATCTACTGCTACTATTTCAAGATTTTGAATTGTAACAGTTTCATTACCCATATGACCAGGTAATTTCTTTCCTTTAAATACACGCATTGGTCTTAGTGTACCCATAGAACCTACACCTCTATGATATTGAGATCCATGTCCCATTGGTCCACGACTTTGATTATAACGTTTAATAACGCCTTGGAACCCTTTACCTTTACTAGTTCCTGTAACATCAACTATTTCACCTGCTTCAAAAATATCACATTTGATTTCTTGGCCAAGTTCATAATTGCTTGCTTCTACACCTTTGATTTCTTTTAAGAAGCGCTTAGGTGCAGTATTTGCTTTTTTTGCATGACCAGTTTCTGGTTTATTACTATGTTTTTCATTTTTAGATATAACACCTAATTGAATAGCTTCATAACCATCTGTTTCCATAGTTTTAATTTGCATAACCACATTTGGTTCTACTTCAACTACAGTTACAGGTATTAATTTACCATTCTTAGCAAAAACTTGAGTCATGCCCTTCTTTTTACCTAAGATTCCTTTCATATTTCCTCCTATTTGATTTGTATTTCAACACCACTAGGTAAGTCAATTCTTTGAAGAATTTCAATTGTTTCCTTACTAGGGTTATTGATTTCGATTAATCTTTTATGCGTACGCATTTCAAATTGTTCACGAGAGTCTTTATACTTATGAACAGCTCTTAAAATTGTGAATTTTTCAATTTCTGTTGGTAGTGGAATTGGTCCACTTATTTCTCCTCCAGTTTTTTTGACTGCTTCAACAATTCTACCAGCTGCTTGATCTAAAGTTCTGTGATCATAAGCTTTTAATCTGATACGTATCTTGTTTGACATTCAAAATCCTCCCTTCGCTTATATCTTTGTATAAACTTGCTCCGAGCAAATAACCTGATTACACTATATATTGCATTAACAACTTAACCTAGCGTATCAGCAACCTTGCACATCTAAGCCACAACATACCTACTAAGTATATCAAAGAATATTCAAAAAATCAACAATAAATTACACATTTTTTTATTTTCGCGCGTAAAGAAAAAATAAATAAGCCAGTAGCTCATTTATTTATAACATTTATATTTAAATTTTAAGATAGAAACTATTAATATTTAAATTTTTTCTTTAACTCTTTAACATTTTCTTTAATATCATCATTTATACGCTCTCCATTAACAAACTCCGAAACAGATATGCCTATCTTATCGAGTGAATCTTCTATAAGATAGCTTTCTTTTCTTGATGTTAACAAATCATTTAATTTCTTTTTAAATGTTTTTGGATCTTCTTTTCTTAAACTTACTAAGTTAAGTGCAAAAGCACTACCAATAGAATATATAATTTTACTTCTAAATTCTTCAAAAACATCTGCATCATCACTCATATCAATATTTTTTGGTTCTTCAATAAGTGCATAATCTTGCAAAAGTAAAAGTCTTCCTCCTAGTGGGTCTATCTTCTTATCAATTAAATAATTACTAAAATCTGTTGCATAAAATGATGATGGAACCTCTAAAAGTGCATCTTTAACAATGCTACCTCTTTTTTGCTGTGGATAAATAAACGTTGTGTAATCAAGCATATGTCCAAGTTCATGAACTATAATAGATGCAGTTAATGAATTAAATTTATTTTCTCTACACACTATATATCCTGTATTTAAAAACTTGCTTGAATAAAATACGCCATCAAAATTAATATCCTCATCAAAATCCATTTCTATTCTATTCTCATCAAAATAAGTTTTAACCTTATTATATGTTTTATTGTCAAATGTTGAAAAGTATGAAAGTATTATATCTGTAATATCTTTTTTGCTATAGCCTTTAAAGAATGAATATTGCATTGGGTAATACTCAAAATCGAGTGAATCAAGAAAAACACTATGATTGTTGTACATTTCTTCAATTACACCTGCATTATCATAAATGTATGCCCAAAAATCCATTTGTGACTTTTCTTGATTACTTTTATATATTCTTTTAA
>HF990823.1:27332-33304 GCA_000436255.1 Clostridium sp. CAG:1193
TTTTATATATTCTTTTAACCTCATCTTTACACCAAAATAATGGTTCAATATCAATACTAACTCCTGCTAAAGATGCAAGAAGACTATTTAATGAAATTAGTTCTGGCAAATGTTCTTTAATTACACTTTTATTACACTGATTTTGTATAACAAAATCTCCAAGTTTTAATGTTTCACCTGTTAATAAGTTTCTATCTATTTTATACATACCATAACCCGCCTTAATACTTATTTAATTATTAAACTGTTTCCAGTCATTTCTTTTGGTTTAGAAAGTCCAATTAATTCTAACATAGTAGGTGCTATATCTGATAATCTTCCTTCTTTTAACCTAACACCATTTCTACATACAATAAATGGCACTTTACTTGTTGTATGTGAAGTAATTATATTACCATCATCATCTATCATAAGCTCTGCATTACCATGATCTGCTGTTACTAATAATGTAAAACCTAGTTTAACACTTTCATCATAAATTTGTTTTAACTTTTTATCTAATGCTTCAACTGCTTTTATAGTTGCAGACATATTACCTGTATGTCCAACCATATCAGGATTAGCAAAATTTAAAATTATTACATCATAATTAGACATTACGCTAAGCAATTTACTTGTAACCTCTTCTATGCTCATTTCAGGTTTTAAATCATACGTTGCTACTTTTGGGCTTGGGATAAGTATTCTATCACATAAAGGAATTTCTTTATTAACGCCACCATCAAAAAAGTAAGTTACATGAGCATATTTTTCTGTTTCTGCTATTCTAAGTTGTCTTAGATTATTTTTAGATAAATAATCACCAAGGGTATTATCTAACTTTTGTAAATTAAAAGCATTAGGTGCTTTTATTTCATTTGATACTTTCATCATTGTAACAATATTACTATTATACTCTTGTAATTTAGTTAATATTTGTATTGCTCTATCTGGTCTAAAATTAAACCATATTATTCCGTCATTTTCTTTTATTAATCCCTCTTTATCTAATAAAGACGGTTTAATAAACTCATCATAAATCTCACTTTTATATGTATTATTAAATAACTCATCTATACTATTATAATTATTCCCTACGCCATTAACCATTAAATCATACCCTTTAATAGTTCTGTCATAATTTTTATCTCTATCCATTGTATAATATCTACCACATATAGTAGATACTTTCCCTATACCAAAGTCTTTGATTTCTTTTAGATAATTAACTCCACTATTATAAAGTGTATCTCTTCCATCTGTTATTAAATGCATATATATTTCATCTATACCATTATCTTTTGCCATCTTAAGTAAACTTTTTAAGTGGTTAATGTGAGAATGTACTCCTCCATCACTTATTAACCCAACTAATTGTAATCTACTTTTATTATTTTTAATCGTATCGAATAACTTTAATATTTCTTTATTTTTATAAAATTCTCCGCTATCAATTTTTTCATTTATAAGTTCAAGTGGTTGATATACTATTCTTCCTGCGCCTATATTAAGGTGTCCTGTTTCGCTATTACCCATTTGTCCAGGTGGAAGGCCAACATCTTTGCCACTTGCAATTAATGTTGTATGTGGATAAGTATTCCATAGATAATCAAATGTAGGCTTTTTAGCTTGTTTAAATGCATTGCCATGCACCTGTTCTCTAAGCCCTACACCATCCATTATTGCTAATATAACTTTATTCATAATATCACCAACCTAATTATATAATATTTTTTCAAAAAAAAGAATGCTTTATACATTCATTTTTCTATATTCTAATCTTAATTTATCTGCAACAGTAACTATAAATTCAGAATTTGTTGGTTTTGCTTTATCAATATCTACACTATGACCAAATATTTCTTCCATCAAATCCCAATCTCCTCTATTCCAACTAACTTCTATCGCATGTCTTATAGCTCTTTCTACTCTAGATACTGTCGTATCATACTTGGATGCTATTTCTGGATATAACTCTTTTGTAATTCCACCTATCATGTCTGGATTATTATAAATAAGCATTATACCCTCTCTTATATATTGGTATCCTTTAATATGTGAAGGGACCCCTAATTCATGTAATATTTTTGTTACAGATATTTGTAAATTATTATGATATATATTTATATTTTTAGACTCTTTATCTTCTTTGTTAACAGATTCCATTATCCTACCTTCTAAATCTGATAATTCGTATGGTTTTAATAAGAAATAATGAACCCCATATTCAGAAACTCTTCTTATCATTTCATCGCTATTATATGATGTTGATATAATTACAGGTTTATATATATTCTTTCTTTTCATTTGTTCTAAAACATATATACCATCTTTATTAGGCATAATTAAATCTAATATTATTACATCATAATCATTAATTTTATTTTCTATTAAGTTAATGCCTTCTTCTCCCGAATATGCTTTTAATACAACCTTAATAAATTCATGGTCGCTAAAATACTCCTCTATCATATCTACTAAATTTTCATTATCATCAATTACTAATAATCTTGCTTTTTCCATTTTAATTCCTCCTTACTTATTAGTTTAAATATTCTGGATGACAAATTTTGTCGAACTATAACTAAACAAAAAAAATGTAGTAAAAAATTTTTACTACATTCTTAAAAGATTTCTATGCCGCATCTTTATAATCGTTTTGATAATCACCTTCAAACATATAAGGTGCTACACCATCAATTGCTTTTACTAACTGTTTATTCTTAGACATACCATTTGTACCATTTTGTTTCATACTAAGTAAAATAGAAGAAAGAATTTCTTTTTCCTGAGAATTCATAAGTTTATATGAAGCCAACCCTTCAATTTCAGACATCTTTATTTTTGACCCCATAAGATCGCCTGAAGCGTTTTGCGGTACTCCGTTCATAACATGTCTTTTTAAATCATCCCTAAACATTTTTAAAAACAATATAGTAGTCGAATTCATTTTTATCACGGCCTTTCTACCTTTTACAATTCTAATATATCATACTACTTTGTAGAATAAAATAGAAAAAACACTTTTTTACAGTGCTTTACATTTATTTTATCTTATTGTACATTTTTAACAAATTGTTCGGGTTAAGAGAAGATGAACCTATTAACACACCGTCAACTTCTTCTATACTACAAATTTCTTTTATATTAGACATATTAACACTACCACCATATATTACTTTACATTTGATATTATACACTTTACTTAACACATTCTTAATATATGTATGTACACTTTTAATATTTTCAAGTGACGGAGTAACTCCTGTTCCAATTGCCCACGTTGGTTCATATGCAATAATTATATCATTTATCTTTAATCCACTTAAAATCTTCAGTTCTTTATCTAATATGCAAAAAAGTTTTGATGTATCTTTTTCATTAATATCATTTCCAACACATAATATAGGCACAATACCATTATTAATACATGACTTTAGTTTTAATGGTATATCTTCATTTGACATATTTCTAGTTTCACTATGTCCGATTAAAGAATACTTTACTCCCAAACTTTTAAGTTGCTTAAAAGAGACTTCCCCAGTATGTGTTCCAAAATCCTCATAATATCCATTTTGTGCACATAAATCATATTTGTTACTACTCATTAAATCCAGATATATATTAGATGGAGATATTATTAAGTTTTTAATATCACTATTTTCAACTATTTTTTTATATTCAAGCACTTCTTCTTTAGATAAATTCATTTTAAAATTTGTTACTATTAATTTGTCCATATTAAACCCTCTTTATTACATTTTTAATTCTTGTTAATAATGTTTTATCTTCTTTATTTAGTGCTTTTTTATATACATCTATTATTCTTTCACCATAATACTTTATAGAAAATTGCTTTGAAGTAGTAAATGCTTGTTTAGACATATTGTTATACTTTTCTTTATCTTCATATATTTCAAATATTGCTTTAACATATTCTTTTTTATTTTTAAAGAATTTCCCATTGTATTCATCTATAACTGCTATTTTAAAACTATCATCATCCATACATACTATTGGAAGAGATGCTGCCATACCTTCAATTACAGTAAGTCCTTGCGTTTCTGTTTTAGATGCAGTTACAAATATATTTCCAAGTTGATAATATAGTGCTACTTTATCTTGCGGAACCATACCAGTAAATATAAAGTTTTTTCCATCATTTATTTTTGATGCAGCATTCTTCATATTTTCTAAATCTGGGCCATCTCCAACTATTAAAAATTTAATATTTTTATGTTTTTTTATTATATTTTTATGAGCGTCTATTAAAAATTTAATATTCTTTTGTTCATCTGATATTCTACTTACTAAAAGTAAGACAAAATCATCATCTTTAATTCCAAGTGAACCTCTTAATTTTATAACCTCGTTTTTATCATTATTACTTCTATCAAATTTATCTACATCAATACCAGTTGGTATTATATTTATTTCTCTATTTACACCATATTTAATTTTAAATAAGTTATAAGCTTTTTGTGTAGGAACAATTAGTTCTGAAACTGTTTTATCACAATAAAACAAAGTAAAATATTCAAGTAATTTTTTAGCGGGTTTATCAAATAAACCTTTTGTTACTAAATATATATAATCTTCATACATTGTATGATATGTATGCACGATTGGTATATCAAATTGCTTTGATAATAGTCTACCATATGTTCCAATACTACCTTCTGTATGTGTATGAATTATATCTAAGTTCCACTTCTTTATTATTTTAAGTGGTTTAATTGGATATATTGTGCTTATTTTAAAATCATTATATATTCCAGAATCTATTCCAGGAACTCTAAGTACATGTTCTTTTTCATCATATTCATATTTATTTGATTTATTATTTATAGTAACAACATATACTTGATGTCCTAATTCTTCTAGTGACTTTTTTAACATAGTAACACTTGTAACCACACCACTAACATATGGCTTGTATACTTCCGAAAATAGTCCTATTCTCACAATCTCACTTCCTTTTTTCAAACATAATTAATACTGCACCCATTATTAATAATAAATAATAAGTAGCAAATCTCCATAATAACATAGATGCTTTTAACGTATTACTTGGAATAAATGAGAACATAGCAATAAATCCATATTCCATACCTCCACTTGCACCTGGTATTGGTACAAATGCAGCCATTGTCATAATAAGAAGCATTATTATAATTGGTTTAACAAATCCAACACTGTATACATCTACTGCATAAAATGATAATGTTGTTGCAAGACCAAGGGGTATAAATCTAAGCATATATAATAATATACATTTTATTATCATTTTCTTGTTTGTTTTCAAATCATTAATTTTCATTTTAAACTTGTCAATTGAAGCATCCATTTTTTCTATGGATTTATCTTTATTCTTTATTATTTTAAGTCTATCTAATATTCCAATAAAAAATGAAGTTATTTTATGCATATTTCCTTTAGTATATGGTAAATATATTAAGAACAATGCAACTGCTAGATTAACTAAATAACCAACTAGCATTAATTTTGATAAAACGCTATCAAACGCTACTATATTAAATATATAATTAATTATTAAAAATATAGTTGCTAAAAGTACTAATGCTATCTGATATGCATAAAAATCTTTAAATAATATATTAGTACCAGTTACATAATCAATATTATCGTTTTTCTTTAATGTATATAGTTCAAAAGGTTGTCCACCTAAAGAAAATGGAGTTATTCCGTTAAAGAAATTCGTTTTTATTGCAAGTGAAAAAGCACTTTTAAATTTATAATTTTTCTTATTGCTTTTAATTATTATGTAAAGAGCAATACCTTTTATAAATTCTGCTAGTATAATTACTAAAAATATTAATATTAAATAAATCGGGTTTGAGCTTAATAATGCACTTAATATTCCATTAAAATCATCTTTTAATATAAAAAATAATATTATTATTGTTAAAAGTATTAATAATAATACTTTTGATTTTACTTTTTTCATTATTTATCACTTATTACTTTAACCG
>HF990823.1:33414-34025 GCA_000436255.1 Clostridium sp. CAG:1193
TATTTAATGCTGAAATAGTATCTCCACCACCTACTACTATTTTAGCCTTACTCATATTAAGTATATCTACTATTTTTCTCGTACCATTTGAAAATTTATCTACTTCAAATACACCAAGTGGACCATTCCATATTATTGTTCCAGCGTTCATTAAAATATTTTTAAACTTACTAATTGTTTCTACACCTATATCAAGACCAATTTCATTGTCTAATATATTATTAGGTGTAGTTAATCTAGTACGTGCTTCACTTGTAATTGATGTACCGGTAACAATATCTGTGGGTAAAATAATTTTATCTTTATACTGTTCATATATTCTTTTGCAAAAATCTATTGATTCATTATCTACAATTGACAAACCTACATTGTATGAATTTGCTTTATAAAATGTAAATATCATTCCTCCACCAATTAGTAGATAATCTGCTATTTTAACAGCGTTTTCTATAACACCAATTTTATCACTTACTTTAGATCCTCCAAGCATTATTACAAGTGGTCTTTTAGGATTTTCCAATGCACTTGATATTCCAAGTACTTCTTTTCTTAATAGAAAACCTAATCCACTTGGTAATATATTTGCTATACCAACATTTGAAGCGTGTGCT
>HF990823.1:34043-40186 GCA_000436255.1 Clostridium sp. CAG:1193
AGCGTGTGCTCTATGTGCAAGACCAAATGCATCGTCTATAAATATATCACCTAAAGAAGCCCAATATTTTGAAAGTGATTCATCGTTATTGCTTTCAAGTTTATTTGGATAGTCTTCCCATCTTGTATTTTCAAGCATTACTATATCGCCTGGTTTCATATTATTTACTGCATTAGTAACTTCTTCTCCCCTTGTATTAGGCACAAATTTAACTTCATGACCCATTAGTTCACTTAATCTTAAAGCAACACATCTTAAAGAGTATTTTTCTTTATCAGATTCTTCTTTTACTCTTCCTAAATGAGATAAAATAATTACTTTCGCACCTCTATTTACTGCATGATTAATTGTTTCAATGCTTTCTTTTATCCTAGTATCATCAGTAATTACTCCATCCTTAATTGGTACATTTAAATCACATCTAATTATTACTCTTTTATTTTTTAAATTATAATCTAATATTGTTTTTTTCATATAGCCTCCTTGTCTATATTTTCTAAATATGTATAAATATATATATTATTGTCTTTTGTAATTCTTACTATAGAATTATCAGATATATTCTCTTTATTTACTGGATTAGATAAAGATGCATCAAGTAGTTTTTCTTTTTTTAAAGTGCCTATAGTCACATCATAATATCCATTATCTTCTATTTGTTTATCTATAAGTGCCGTATTTAAATATTTATAACTTTTAGCAGCATCTTTAATTGTTTCAACTATTGCATCATAACTTTTCTCTTTTTCTTTTCTTATAATTGTTCCTACTTTAGGAAATATTAAAATACTTAATATTCCAATAATTACAATTACAGAAACAAGTTCAATAAGCGTAAACCCTTTTTTCATACTATTCACCATTTTAATTATATCACGTATACTATTATAAATATATATACAAATTATATATTTACATAAGAAAAAATAGTTGAAATCAACTATTTTTAATTTTATTCCATCCATACAGCATATGTTCTTGTTGTACCAGTACTTCTTGAATAACAGCATGCACCGCCTTCTGCTCTTATATAATAATATATAGAACTATAACTAGATGATATATTTATTGAATATATTGCTTGTGATGTTGATGTTACTCCTACTTCTGACACTATTGAACTAGGTGATGAACTAGAATATGCCATATAACTCTTAGAATGATGATAACACCTTTTTTTCCTACTATTATAGCATTCATCTGAGAAGTTACCTGCTGCAGTAGAAATAGATTTTATCTTAGTATATTTACTTCCATTTGCTTTTGTTGTAGAAAATGCTTTCTTAGAGTTTGCATATACTTCATATATTGTAGATGAACCTGATGTTACAGATGCATAGAAACTATTTGTTTCAGCATGCCAGTGATCACTTGTATCAACTGTATTTACATTACCACCGCCAATTCCTCCAAACTTATCATATAATGATTGTCCTGAATAATTACCATTACCAAACCAGTATACTGCTCCATCTGGATAGAAGTTAACTGTTGTAGTATTTGTTGATATAGTTATACTCTTAGAGTAGTATGAACCTACACTTGATGTAGATTTTGCTAAATTAGATGTAAATGTATATGTACCTGGTTTTATAGTTAATGTTGCTTTTGCACTTGAATTTGTAGTTATTGTTGCGACTGTTGTTGAACCAGATTTAACAGTTATTGTTTCATTTACTGCACCATTTACTGTAACAGTTACCTGATTTGGAGTAAAGTTTGCTGTATAAGTTTTATTACCTGTACTTCCTTTTGGTATAGTAACTGTTGTTTGTGCTGTAGAGCCATTACTTCCTGTCCATCCTGTAAATATGTAATCAGTTTTTGTTGGATTTTTAAGTGTTATTGTTTCAGTAGTTACATTATATGTAGTTGGATTACCTGAAACTGTTCCTCCGTTTAAAGTATAACTTATTGTATATGTAACTAAATTCCAGTGAGCATATAATGTTTGAGCATCTGTTATAGATACTTTTGTAGTTGAATCTATTTTTGTCCCACCCGATGAAGATGTATACCATCCTGCAAACGTATATCCTGCCCTTGTTGGCGTTGGTAAGGCCCCATATGTTCCATCATATGTTACTTGTTTTGATGAAGTACCTACACTTCCCCCATTTGGGTCAAATGTTACTGTATATTTATTAGTTGTCCATCCTGCTGTTAAAGTGTGATCTTTCGGTGTTGTTACTTTTGTGCTAGAAGAAATATAGTAAGGCTCATATGGAGTTAATGCGCTACCTTCTTCTATTTGAACATTATTCCATGAAACACTACCTTGTGTATTATCTAATATGTTCGCACTTATTGTATATGTTTTTCCATTTTCTAAATGAGAAACATTAATTTTTGTCTTTGTATCTTTTGCTGTTCCATTTAATCCAAAACATATATCAGTAAATGTACTATCTTTTGTAAATGTAAATGAAATTCTTCCACTTTCTTGATCTTTATTAGCTATAGTTCCAACATATGTATCACCATTAAATTTTTGAATTTTCCACTGTAATTGTGCACTTGTATCAGCTGCAACCTGATTATAAGTTCCATTTGTATATGTTAAATTGTAAAGAGTTTGATTTGGTAATGATGAGTTAAATTTATTTTTTCCAGCCCATCCTGCAAATGTATATCCTATTTTTGTTGCTGTAGGTAAATCTCCATAAGTCTCTGAATATGTTACTGTTTTTGTGCCCATACTTGGAGTGCTTCCTCCATTTGCATTAAATGTTACTACATAATTATTTGCCATATAGTTTGCCATTATTTCTGTAGTATTTGTTCCTATATAGAGTAAATCATCTGTAATACTTGATCCTTCACCAGTTAGTGTCCATTTAGTAAATGAATGCCCTATTTTAGATGGATTAAGTAGTGTCATCTCTGTTCCATTTGGATATTCATTACTAAATACCTGCGTTGTACTTCCACCATTTAAATTTACAATTAAAGTAACTAGTTTAGTTAAGTACGTATCTTCAAGATATGTAAATACATAGTTTCCTCCATCCTTAGTTATTCTTACGACCGAATATGGTCCAAGCGGAGCATCCGTTTTTGGATTTACAAGATCAATATCAAGTAATCCCATTTGTTGCAGTGTTATAAGTGGTACATCATAATATTCATCACTTGAAATACCATTATCTACTGCAAGCGTATTTAGATATGTATAACTTTTTGCAGAATCTCTTATTGTCTCTATTACTGAATCATAAGTTTTGTCTTTTGAACCTCTTATTATAGTAGTTACTCTTGGTACAATTAAAAGACTAAGTACCGAAATAATTACTATTACCGTTATTACCTCTACTAAAGTAAACCCTTTCTTCTTCATATTATCACCACTTTTATTATACAAAAAAGTTGAGATAAACTCAACTATTTTATATTCATTAAATATTTTGCTGTTCTTACCATTTGACAAGTATAACCCATCTCATTATCATACCATGCGACTACTTTTACTAATTGACCATCTTCTGTATCAACCACTCTTGTTTGTGTCGCATCAAATAAAGAACCAAATCTTGTACCTATAACATCACTTGATACTATTTCATCTTCTGTATATCCAAGTGTTTCATTTGCATTTTTCTTCATTACTTCATTTATAATTTCTTTTGTCACCTTTTTTTCTAGAACACAAGTAAGTTCTGTTAAAGAGCCTGTAACAACTGGTACTCTTTGTGCGCTTCCATCTAACTTACCATTAAGTTCTGGAATAACAAGGCCAATTGCTTTTGCTGCTCCTGTACTATTTGGAACAATATTAGATGCTGCTGCACGCGCTCTTCTTAAATCTCCTTTTCTATGCGGAGAATCCAATGTATTTTGATCATTAGTATATGCATGAATTGTAGTCATAATTCCATATTTAATTTTAAAGTTATCATTAATTACTTTAGCCATAGGCGCTAAACAGTTAGTTGTACATGATGCTGCTGATATAATTTCTTCACTTCCGTCTAAAATATTTTCATTAACACCAAATACTACTGTTTTCATCTCTCCTTTACCTGGAGCAGATATAATAACTTTTTTTGCACCAGCTTTAATATGAGATAATGCATCTTCTTTTTTTGTAAAAAAACCAGTACATTCAAATACTACATCCACATCAAGTTCTTTCCATGGTAAATTCACTGGATCTTTTTCAGCATAAATTCTAATTTCTTTACCATCAACTATTATACTATTATCTGTATTTTCGATTGTATGCCCTTCATATCTTTTTTGTGCTGTATCATATTTTAATAAGTGTGATAAAGTATGTGCATCTGTTAAATCATTAATTGCTACAACTTCAAAATCATCACTACCAAATGTTTCTCTAAAACATAACCTTCCTATTCTTCCAAAACCATTAATTGCTATTTTTACCATTATATCATCTCCTATTCATCAAAACATCCATTGCCAATAAATTCTCTTAGTATTGAATCATGTGGTACTAATGCTGCTGGCATTGGTAATGCCATTCTTAATATATTTATTAATCTTATTGCTTCTCTATAGTTTGGATCATTTTCTTCTACAGAGAACAATAATGGTTCTGCATATACTTTAAGTACATTTATCTCATATATAAGTGATGTATTTAATACTACATCTGCACTATCTTGATATGGGAATACATATTTTGTCTCACCATGTCTTACTCTTGGCCAAGATTCTAGTGTTTCACTTGCATTATAACCTCTTCTTAAATTATCTCTAACCATTCTTCTTAATAATCTATTATCAGTTGTATTAAGTCTATTATGATTATCTAAATTTAAACAAGTAAGAGGTGATAAATAAATTTTAAATTTATTTGATGCATCAATTTTAGAAGTAAGCTCATCATTAAGTGAATGAAGGCCTTCTATAATTAATATACCATTTGGTTGAAGACGAAATTTCTTCTTAAATTCTTTTTTTCCAGAAATAAAATTAAATGTAGGCAATATTACTTCTTTTCCATCTAATATTTCTTCTAACTGTTTATTAAATAAGTTAATATCAAGAGCATTTACTGATTCATAATCTCTTTTACCATTTTCATCTACTGGTGTTTCATCTCTTTCTAAAAAGTAATCATCAACAGAAAGCGCATATGGTTTTAATCCTTCGCTTTCTAAAAATAACTTGAGTTTTCTTGATGTTGTCGTTTTACCTGATGATGAAGGGCCTGATATTAAAACCATTTTAATATTTTTATTACTTGCTATTTTATGTGCAATATTAAATAGTTCATTATTTTGCCTTGCTTCACTCATAAATATCAAATCATTAAATTTTCCTTCTGATAATTTTTTATTAACATCAGTAATATTATTAATACCAATTTTATGACACCACTTATTATATTCTTCTTTAGTATTAAATAAATCTTCATGATGTGTATAACTACTAACCTTATTTTCATTATATATAAATGGAAGCATAAGTACAAAACCATTTGAACCAACATATTCTAAATTAAATTCATTTATATACGCTGTATTTATTAGCATATCCCCGTACATATAATCATATACATCATCCAGTTTATATATTGTTACATATGTATTACTTATATACTTTAATAATTCTGCTTTATCATACATTCTATTTTTTTCATAATACTTAATTGTATTTAATCTGTTTGTATTAAGTTTCTCAATTTTATAAGATGCGTCTATAATTTCATTCATTCTTTCATGAATAAGAGTTAAAGTGTTAATATCTAGTCCCTTTACCGTGCAATAAATTCCTTTATCTATTGAGTATTCTACTCTTACATCTTTACCCATTACATCCTTTACAGCTTTTACTAATATAAGTATTGCTGTTCTTTCATACGCTTTACTTCCTATTTTACTTGATACATCAAAAAACTCTATTTTGGATGGTGATATAACTTGCTCATTAAGCCATACAATTTCTCCATTCAATTTTGCAATTAAAATATCATTGTTAAACTCATCCTTAAAATCTTCACTTATTTTATATAAAGTTGTATTTTTTGGATAATTATAAGTTTTATTGTTTATAATTACTTTAACACTTTCCATCTTCTCACCTATTTTCAATATAAGTATATCATGTATTAAAAAATTTGTCATACTTATTCATGCATGTTTACACTATTTATGCCTATTATAATTATAGGTGATAAA
>HF990823.1:40197-60903 GCA_000436255.1 Clostridium sp. CAG:1193
TTATAATTATAGGTGATAAAAATGAATTTAATTCCAACAGTTATTGAAAAAAGTACAAATGGAGAAAGAGCATATGATTTATATTCTAGAATATTAGAAGATAGAATAATATTATTAAGTGGAGAAATCGATGATAATTTATCTAATATAGTTGTTGCTGAACTTTTATATTTGGATTCTATTAATCATAATGATATAAATATATATATTAATTCAAATGGTGGTAGTATAACTTCTGGTATGGCTATATATGACACGATGAATTTTATAAAAAGTGATGTATCTACTATATGTGTAGGTATGGCTGCATCTATGGCTGCATTCTTATTATCAAGTGGAAAAAAAGGCAAAAGATATTCACTCAAAAATGCTGAGGTAATGATTCATCAACCTTTAGGTGGTGCGCAAGGTCAAGCTACTGAAATTAAAATTGCTGCAGAAAGAATACTTAGAATTAAAGATAAGATGAATAAAATTCTTGCTAGAAATACAAATAAAGATGTTAAAGAAATAGAAAAAGATACCGAAAGAGATTACTTCATGACAAGTGATGAAGCACTATCTTATGGTATCATTGATAAAATTTTATGATTAGTCTCTGTTATTTCTGTTAATACTTAAAAATAATCTTAGCATTTGTGTAATGCTTGCAAAGAATGATGCAAGATATGTCATTGCTGCAGCATTTAACATGCTTTTAACATAAGGAAGTTCATCATTAGTTATTACATTAAGTTCAAGTAATATATTTCTTCCCCTTTTTGATGCATTAAATTCTGTAGGCAATGTTACCAATTGGAATAAAAGTGATGCACACATCATTATAAATCCAATCATAGCCATATCAAATACGGATGCAAAAATACCTATAAGCATTATTATATAACCTAGATTAGTAGTTAAATTAACTACAGGCACAAGTATGCTTCTAAGTACTATAAAAGCATACTTTTCTTTATGCTGTATAACGTGTCCACACTCATGTGCTGCAACAGCAACACTCGCAATACTATTTCCACTATATACTTCACTAGATAAACTTACAACATTAGTTCTTGGATTAAAATTATCAGTTAATTCTCCAGATATTTTAACTACTTCTACATCATTAAGACCATTTTTATCTAAAATCATTCTTGCAACAGAAGCACCAGTTATTTTACTTTTAACAGAAACCCTACTATATTTTCTATACGATGTATTAATATATGCTTGTGACAATAAAATTAATACAATCGGTAATATAATCAAAATCAAATTCATTCTATAAACTTACTCCTTTATTTTTTAACATATTATTTATAACTAAATTTACTTCATCTACATCTATTTCCATAGTTAATGTATCAAATATTGCATTAGTTAAAATTTCTTTTTTTGAAATATTTCTATCATTTGATAATCTAATTACACAATTTTTAATTAAATTATTATATGAATCAGTGTCCCATACAAAAGGAAGATTTGAGATTAATATTGCATATTCTTTTACAATATCAAATTCTATATCATATTCTTCTGCCACATAGGACAGCGACTCTTCATCAATTTCAAACATTGTATCACCTATAGTATTTCAAATGTAGTACCTTCTTTAGTATCTTTTATTACTACATTCATATTCTTAAGTTCATCTCTTATTTGATCTGCTAAAGCATAATCTCTATTCTCTTTAGCAATATTTCTTTTTTCTATTAATTCATTTATTTTATTTAATAATTCTTCATCAATATTTTTTTCTTTAATTAAATCTAAAGATAATACAGAATCCCATGATTTAATTAATTTTAATTTTGTATTTGAAGATACATTTGTATCTTTTATTAAATCATAAAGTAAAGTTAATGCATTTGATGTATTTAAATCATTTGATAAAAATTCTTTAAATTTTTCATCATATTTATTAAAATCATCATCACTAAATAAACCTTCTTCTTTTATATTAGATACTTTGTTTATTAATTTTAAATATGCATTTTGTGCTTGATCTAATCCATCAAATGTAAAATTAACTTGTTTATGATAGTAAGAGTTTAATATTAAATATCTATATGCTAGTGGATTATATCCCATTTCTTTTAATTTAGATACTGTAAGTGTGTCTCCTTTACTTTTGCTCATTTTTACATTATTAGTCAAAAGCCATGATAAATGTACCCAATAATTACACCATTTATGCCCTAGATAAGCTTCACTTTGTGCAATTTCATTAGTATGATGTGGGAACACTGCATCTTCAGCACCAAAATGTATATCTAAATGTTCTCCTAAATATTTAATAGCTATTCCTGAGCATTCAATATGCCAACCAGGAAAACCTCTTCCAAAAGGGCTATCCCATTGCAATTCTTGATTTCCAAATTTTGAATTTGTAAACCATAAAACAAAATCAGCTGGATTCTTTTTATTATCATCCTCTTCTACTTCGTCTCTACTTGCAACTATTAAATCTTCTTTGCATCTTCCTGATAATTCATAATAAGTTTTATCTTTTTCTGTATCAAAATAAACATTTCCATTACTTATATATGCAAAACCATTATCTAATAATTTTTGAATTATCTTAATATACATATCAATTTCACTAGTTGCAGGTACTACTGTTTCTGGCCATTTAACATTTACTAAATCACAATCTTTTTTAAAACTTTCAGTATAAAACTTAGCAACTTCATGTGATGTTTTATGTTCTCTTTCCATTGCTATAACCATCTTATCAAGACCTGTATCTCCATCACTTTTTAAATGTCCAACATCAGTAATATTCATAACTCTTTGAACATTGTAACCTAGATATTTAAAAGTTTTTTCAAATATATCTTCTGTAATATATGTTCTTAAATTTCCAATATGTTGATAATGGTATACAGTTGGACCACATGTATACATTCTTATCTTTCCTTCTTCATACGGAATAAACTCTTCAACTTTATTCGAAAGTGTATTATACAATTTCATTTTATCACCTACTTTATTATATTTTTAAGCATATCAATTATTATTTTAATTACTGCTTTTTTATTTTCTTCTCTATTACTACTAGAAACTGTAACTGTTTGATTATAAAATTTATTTAAGTCACTATCATAAATACTTATATAAACAATATTTGAAGGACCATAATCATTATTAATATCTATTCTATTTAGTTTACCCGTTATACCAACACCATAAGATGAATTAGTATAACGGCATATACAGGCACTCATCTCATCTGATACTTCTTTACTATATACAGAATACTTATCAATAACATCTATATTTACTCCCAATTTTATTTTATATTCATTTGAGTAAGTAACCGCACCAAACTTAAATATCTCACTTGAACCCTCTACATTAGTTATAGTACTAGCAAGCATACCTCCTGTACATGATTCCATTGTACTTATAGTTTTATTTAATTTAATTAACTTTTGTACTACTTCTATCATAAACTCACCCATTTAATTATATAACAAATATTAATTTCTAACAATATTATCAAATATAAAACGCCCGAAATTTATTCAGGCGAATCTTATATTAAATCAAATCTTTTTAAAATTCTATCTTTACCTAGTATTTGCATTATTTCATACAAATCAGGAGTCATAGTCTTTGTTGTTAATACAACCCTTATAACTGTACTAACATCAGCAACACTACCTTTATAGTTATCAGGATTATTTTTATATTCCTTCATATCACTCGCATATCCTAATTCATCGCATAATAATTTTATTTTATCAAACCAAGTTTCTTTATCATCAGACTCTACATAATATTTATTAATATATGTACTTAGTATTTTCTTTATTTCATCTATATCATTTATTTTATCAAAACTATATTCTAAATTATGAAATAATTCATCATACATATACCAAGTTTCTTTTTTCACATCACTATATGCACCAATATCTTTTCTTGGCTTTTTCTTAAGTCTTTCTATATTTAATATACTAATAGAATAATTACTATCTTTAGTGAATACATTATAAAACTCTTTATCATATACACTTAAATATGCTTTTACTCTTTCATATAAATCACTTGCAGTTAATCTACTTATGTAATTTTTTGATATATTATATAATTTTTCTAAATCAAATAGTGCTGGACTTTTACCAATTTTCTTAAATTCAAATTTATAATCCTCTATTTTGCTATTAGGATTTTGTAAATACCACTCTTCAAAGCCACTACTCGTTATTGTTGCAAGATAAAGTCTTACTGCTTCATATGGTATGCCTAATTTATGGTAATAACTCATCGCACATTCTGGATCTTTTCTTTTGCTTAATTTTCTCATTCCATGAGTTTCTTCATCTATTTTAGCAAGTGGTGCGATATGTGCATATTTTGGTACTTTAAAGCCAAACATTTGAAATAACTGATAATGAAGTGGTAATGATGATACCCATTCATCTGCTCTTATTATGTGTGTTGTACGCATTAAATAATCATCAACTAAATGAGCAAAATGATAAGTAGGTAACCCGTCACTTTTATTAATTACTATATCTAAATCGTTTTCTGGAAATGCAATATCCCCTTTTATCTCATCATGGCAAATGATTTTCTTGTTATAATCTCCATTACTTCTTAACCTAATTATATATGGTTCCCCTGCTATAATTCTTCTTGCATATTCATCATTTTCTAAATTTCTACATTTAGCATAATCACCATAATATCCTATTCTTGCTTTTGATAACTCTTGTGATTCTCTTATTTCTTTAAGTTCATCTTCAGTACAAAAACAAGGATATGCCTTACCTTCTTTTATTAAATGCTTAACAAATGCTTGGTATATTTCTTTTCTCTCGCTTTGAATATAAGGCCCATAATTACCTATTTCTTCTTTATCATTAATTGGGCCTTCATCAAAAGTGACATTAAATTCTTTTAATCCATTTATTATTTCACTTATACCATTATCTACAGTTCTTTTAGTATCAGTATCCTCAATTCTTAAAAAACATACTCCATCTGTTTGTCTTGCAAATGTAGTTTCAGTAAATGTTGCAAGAAGTGCACCTATATGAATAAATCCAGTTGGACTAGGTGCATATCTAGTTACTATTGCACCTTCTTTTAAATTTCTTTTTGGATAAATTTTATCATAATCCTCTATAGTTTTAGTTATATTAGGAAATATTAAATTTGCTAATTCTTCATTTGTCATAGTATCCCTCCAAATTCATAACTATTATAAAACAGAAAAGAAATAGTTACAACTATTTCTTAATAATTTATAATTTAGGCATATCCATATCAAATAAGACATCACTATAAATTTCTTTATTTTGCATCTTACATAATTCACTATATTTATCATCCCAAGACAATTTATATGAATCTTCCAGTTTAAGGTTAAGTTTATTTAACCATTTAAGTATTACATTATATTCATCATTTTTACATTTAGCCTCTATTTCAAGTGCGATTGCAAAGGGATATATATCAACAACTATTTCAACCTCATTATTTTTAAATACATGGCGAAATCTTTCATAACTTTCAACCCTTTTTAATTTTAAAATGTTTGTAAGTATATTAATTAAATTATCATAATCATCCGAATTAATTCTTACTTCTATTTCTTCTTCTTTATTTATATCGTTTTTTAACGTCTTATTTAATCTTCTTTTCCATGTAATCATACATTTTTTTATGTTATCTTTTTCAGTCATTCTTACTCTAAATCTTCCATCAATTTCTTTACTATAAAAATCATTTTCCCTCATCGGATGATTATACTGAATTGTCTTTTCATAAAATTTTCCTAAATAGTTTAATTCCTCAAATGTATTTAATTTTTCTAGTAATCTACTTTCTTCATTTAAACTATAATAATATCTTACTTCTACTTCCATTTCACACCTCAAACTAATTATACAATGATTTTATCTTTCAGTCTATTTATATTAATATTAGTATTATTAATAAGCATTTCATCTAATACTACACTTTCTATTTTGTCTTTAATAACTTCATCAACTCTTCTTACTCCGCACGTTTCATATTCACTAAATCTCTTTATCTCATTAATAACTTCATCACTTACTTTTAAATTAATATTATATTCCTTACTTAAATTATCAATTTTATTTTTAATTATTTTATCTATTGCAAAAGATGATAATTCATTAAATTTTATTACTTTAGAAATTCTGTTTAATAAATCTGTTCCAAGTATATCTTTTATTTTATTATTATCCATATTTTTATTAAAACCAACACATAATTTATTTAATTTAATATTAGTAGTCATTATTATTGTAACATTATCAAAATATATTAACTTTCCTTTCGAATCTTTTATATATCCATCATCTAATATTTGTAAAAATAAATTTAGTACACTTTTATTGCATTTCTCTATTTCATCTAATATTAATACTGCGTTAGGTTTATCTTTTATTTGCTCTAAAATATTTCTATTATCAGAATATCCAACATACCCAGGAGGTGCCCCTATTATTTTGCTTACTGTATGAGATTCATTAAATTCATTCATATCTAATTTTATTACATTATTTTCACCTACTAATAATTTACCATATAATTTAGCAAGATATGTTTTTCCAGTACCAGAAGGTCCACATAATAATATTGATGTACATTTATTTGAATTATTAAACTGCATTCTTTTACTTGTACTTAATAATTCATCAATCGCATCATCTTCACCAATAATATTATTTTTAAGTACTTTTTCCATTTTATTTATATATTCATGCGTTATATTTAAAATGGGAATATCTATTTTACTTTTTATAACATCAATAATATCTTTCTCAGTAACTCTTTTCTTTGCTTTATAACTACTTGCTTCAAGTTTATTTATTGAAGATGTTAAAAACTCTTCTTTATTTTTAAGAATATATGCTTTTTTAAAATCATTATTAATTATTAATTTATTTTTATTTTCGGTAACTTTTCTTAATTCAATATTTAATTTATGAAGTTTTTTTTCCTTACTGCATTCTTTCAATGATACTTTTGAACACACTTCATCAAGTATATCTATTGATCTATCTGGTTCATTTCTATCATGTATATATCTTTTTGATATAGATATAATTTTATCAATCATTTTTTCACTTATTAAAACACCATGATGTGTTTCATAAAGTGGTTTTATTTTCATAAGTATTTCTTTTAAAGCATCTTCCTTAGGTTCTTTAATATCTACTTTTTGAAACCTTCTATCAAGTGCTCCATCACATTCTATATACTTTTTATATTCATCTTTTGTAGTCGCACCAATACACCTCATTTTACCTCTTGCAAGAGATGGCTTAAATATATTTGATGCATCTATTGCACCTTCTGCTCCACCTGCTCCCATTATTGTGTGTATCTCATCTATAAATAATATTACATCAGCATTCTCTTCTAATTCAGTTAATATTTTCTTCATCCTTTCTTCAAATTCACCACGATACTTAGTACCTGCGACTGATGAGGCCATATCTAGGCATATAATTTTTTTATTTTTTAATAATGCAGGAACATCATCATTAACTATTTTATTTGCAAGGCCTTCAACTATAGCAGTTTTACCAACACCAGCTTCACCAATTAATATAGGATTATTTTTAGTACGTCTACATAATATTTCTAGTACCCTATTTATTTCACTATCTCTTCCTATAACTGGATCAATAAGACCGCTTTTGGCTCTTTCGGTTAAATCTATACCAAGTTCATCTAACATAAGTTTTTTTCTATTTGTCTTCTTCTTTATTAAATTTTTACCAAAATATGAATATAAACTATCTAAATTAACATTCATAGAAAGAAGCATTCTTATAGCAACGCCTTCACCAATTTCTAATATCGAGTAAAACAAATGCGATATTGTAACTATCCCATTATTATTTTCTTTTGCATCATTTATCGCATTTTCAAGTGTTCTTTTTAATAGTGGAGTATATAAAAACATATCATTTTTACATTCACCCATTCCAATAACATTAATTATTTCATTTTTAAATCTTTTATAATCAACATTAAATTCTTTTAATTTTTTTGAAACCTCATTATTATTATTTAATATTGCAAGCATTACATGTTCACTACCGACATATGGATGACACAATGACTGCATTTCACTTTTTGCACTTATTATTATCTTTTGAGCATTTTCATCAAATTTGCTAAACATAAAGTCTCCTTTCATAACATTCTATGATAGTTATGAACATTTTTTAAAAAAATAATGCAACAAAAAAGAGTAATTTTTTAATTACCCTTATTTCTTGTTTTTCTTATTTTCAGTATTTTCTTTTGGTTCATTAGATGCTTTTGATTCTTTAACATCTTTAATTTTATAGTTTTTAGAATTAATTGCTTCAACTATTCTATTTGTATCAATGGTTGATTTAACTATTATAGTACCTATTACAAGTAATCCCATAACTACTACTACCCATGTATTAGCTCCTGTAGCACTATCATTATCAGTAACTTTGTTATCTTCTTTTGCCAAATGATTTAAACAATCTTCTTTTCCATCAGCATAACAACTTACTATATCTTTATCTCCCTTTTCATAAGCTTCATTTATAACACTTTCAAGTGAAGTACTATAAGCGCTTGCTGCATATAAATCACTTATTACTACAAAAGGTGTTCCTTGATAACTAGCATCTGTAAATCCTACATTTAAAAATCCATTTGCAACCTTTACACCAAGATCATAATCTTTACCTGGTTTCCAATCAACATGATCTATATATAATTCTTTTATTTCTATAGTAAATGTTTTATTATAACCTTCTAGTCCTTTTAAATATTCAACTTCTGCTTCACAGTAAGGACATCCACCTGCTTCAAATATATAAACTTTTACTTTCTCTTTTTCTTCTGCATTAATTCCAAGTGGAATTAATAGTAATAATGTAAATAATACACTTAATAATTTCTTTTTCATTCTATACTCCTTTATTTATATCAATATTGCAATAGTAATTGCTATTAAGCATGCAACAAAAACAACTATTAATAATTTCCAAATATATTTAATCCATTTTGTATATTTTTCACCAAGATAATATAACATACACATTATAAGCACGCTTGAAGGTGCGAATAACATTGTAAATCCATACATTACTTGGCCAATAAATCCATATAATCCAAGAGCACCTTCATTTGATGTTACTGCATATAATATTTGAAGTATATATTGTGCAGCATATGTTTCTTCTACCATAAATGGTGATGCAATTAGTGTTGATAATGTTACAAGTGCGACATTACCACTTTTCGCAATTAAATTAATTATTGTAATTATAAATCCAGAATTTAATGTTAGTACTAATATCAAATTTATAAGTACAGCAAACATAGCTATTCCAGATACTTTATTAGCGCCTTGCATACATCCTTCAAACATATCTTTAACTGAAACTTTGTTACATATAGATATTATTATAATTGCAAGTGCTATAAGTGCATAAACTGAAATCATAGTAAATTTACCAAATGTTTCAAATGCACCCATAATTGATGCAAATATTGCAAAATTGCCTATTTTTACTCCATTAATTGCATTTGCTATATTTTCAAATGCTTTGACACTTGAAAATTCACTAAATAATCCTAAGAATAAGAATACATATAGTAAGATCATTACTACAAATAATGCTATACCTTTAGGTGAAGTGCCTTTAATTAATCTTTTAGATGGCACAAACATATATTCATCAGTTTCTTCATCACCGTTTTTCTTATTTATTTTAAGTGCGTACAATATGACTAGTATAAGTAATATAGCAAGTAATGCTACTTTAATCCATAAATATGTGTTTGTTGTAATTCCTGTAACACTTTTATATATTGCACTTCCAATTTCTGCTGTAATTCCAACAACTGTACTACCTGCAGTTACAAGTAATGCTTGCATCTTATTATATTTAAGATTTAATAATACTGCTATAGAAAGTGGCATAAATATTAACATTGGCATATATATACCCGCTATACCAGATGATAATCCATAAAATAATACTGTAATTACTACAAATAGCCAACTTTTCTTCTTAAATATAGATGACATTTTGTCAACTAAAGCTTTTAGAGCACCACTTTTATTACAAACTCCATAAAGCATTCCTACAAATAATATCATTATTGCATTTCCAAGGAAATATTGTACTAGTACTTCAATATTTTTGAAAATGTCAACAAATCCAGTAGGTGTAATTGCACCAATTTTAAGACCATTTGTTCCAGATGTAGTTGTAGGTATTACCCATGTTAATACAAATACTACAAGCAATGCTATACCAAACGTCTTAAGTAAATTTTTGTTCTTCATTTCTTTCTCCTTTATTTATTTTTCATGTGAGGAAATAAAATTACCTCTCTTATATTTTCAGATCCTGTAATCATCATTACAAGTCTGTCAATACCAATACCCATTCCGCCTGCTGGTGGCATACCATATTCCAAAGCTTCTACATAGTCTTCATCCATTTCATTTGCTTCATCGTTTCCTAGATCTCTTTCTTTAAGCTGATTTAAGAATCTTTCTTTTTGGTCTATTGGATCATTTAACTCAGTAAATGCATTTCCATATTCACTTCCACAAATAAATAATTCAGTTCTTTGAGTAAATCTTTCATCTTTACATTTCTTTGCAAGTGGACTAACTTCTATAGGATATTCACATACGAATGTAGGCTCAACTAAAGTTTTTTCAACAAATTCTTCAAAAAATGCATTAATTATATGACCAACTTCATAATGGCTTTCTACTTCAACATTATGTTCTTTAGCAATTTCTTTTGCTTCTTCTAAAGACATTTCACGTGAGAAATCAACTCCAGTTTGCTCTTTTATTAAATCTATCATACGAGCACTTTTAAATGGTTTACTAAAATCTATTTCATGATCTTTCCAATTAATTACATATGTACCAAGTGCATCATATACTACTTTTCTAAATAAACCTTCACAAGTTTCTTTCATTCCATCTAAGTCACTATATGCCTTATAAAACTCTATAGTAGTAAATTCAGGGTTATGATTTCTATCCATTCCTTCATTTCTAAATAATCTTCCTATTTCATATACTGCATCCATACCACCAACTAATAATCTTTTTAGTGATAACTCAGTTGCTATACGTAAATACATATCAATATTTAAAGTATTGTGATGTGTTACAAATGGTCTTGCTGCGGCTCCACCTAGAACAGTACCTAGTATAGGTGTTTCAACTTCAACATAACCTAAATCATCAAAATAATTTTGAATGCTTCTAATTATTTTAGGACGCATAAATGCAATTCTTCTAGCATCCTCATTCATAATTAAATCAACATATCTTCTTCTAAATCTTTCTTCAACATCAACAAGTCCATGATATTTTTCAGGAAGTGGTCTTAAAGCTTTTACTAAATGAGTATAACTAAATGCTTTTACACTTAATTCACCCATATGCGTTCTAAAAACAGTACCCTTAATTCCAACTATATCACCTAAATCAGCACTATCAAATAACTTATACTCATCTTCTCCTACATTGTCTAATTTAACATATATTTGTATTTGACCATATTTATCTTGAATATGCATAAATCCAGCTTTACCTTTGCTTCTTTTAGTCATTATTCTACCAGCAATGACTACTTCAGCATTAATACTTTCTAACTCTTCATTAGAAAGTTCTTCGTATTTTTCTTTTATAGTTTTAGAATCTGATGTAACATCAAATCTAGAACCAAAAGGATCAATACCAGATTCTCTTAATGCTTTTGCTTTTTCTCTTCTTACAAGTTCTTGTTCTGTATATTCCTTCATATTAACACTCCTCATTTAACATTTTATACCAATTTTATAGGCTTGTAAACATCTATTGTTTACAAAAATTGACTTTTATTAAAAATATATTCATATTTACTCTTTACTAAATTCATTTAATATGTTAATTATTTCATCTTTTGTTTGTGCTTTAAATAGCTCATTTTTTATTTCTCTTGCACCCTCTACACCTTTTAAATACCAAGCAATATGACTACGCATTTCAAGTACTGCTACTTTTTCTGGTTTAAATTCTAATAAATAATTTAAATGCTTTATACACATATCTATTTTTTCTTGTTTTGTTATTTCTTTAGGTAATATGCCATATGTTAAATAATTAACTGTATCTAAAATAATCCACGGATTACCAAGAGCAGATCTTCCTATCATAACTGCATCACAACCCGTTTCATCAATCATTCTTTTAGCATCATATACTGTCTTAATATCTCCATTACCAATTACCGGTATATTAACGCTTTCTTTTACTTCTTTTATTATATTCCAATCAGAATGTCCTAAATACCTATCAGTACGAGTTCTTCCATGAACACATATAGCACTTGCACCTGCCTGTTCACATATTTTAGCAACTTCTTTTGCATTTATACTATTTTTATCCCAACCACTTCTTATTTTAACAGTTACAGGAATAGGTACAGATTTTACCACTGCACTTACTATTTCTTTTATTTTTTCAGGATTCTTAAGAAGTGCTGCTCCTGCCTCGGCACTTACTGCAACCTTAGGTACAGGACACCCCATATTAATATCTATAATATCCGGTTTCATTTTTTCATAAACCATTTTAGCAGATGCGACAAAACTATCAACATCACTACCAAATATTTGCTGTGAAATAGGTCTTTCTTCTTCAGTCATATAAAGCATGTCAATTGTTTTTTTATTTTCATGAACAATTGCTTTATCATTAACCATTTCCGCATATATAAGTCCTGCCCCCATCTGTTTTATGATTCTTCTATACGCACTATTACATATACCCGCCATAGGGGCTAAAACTACATTATTTTTAATTTCTACATTACCAATTTTAAACATATTACCACCAAAATTACTTTATAATTTCTTTTACCTTTGTAATTAAATTGTCTATATTATTATCCATTACAGGAATACCATTTACAATTACAAAAGGCATTCTTGAACCTATCGCACACATACTTTGACATCCAACAATTATTTTAGCATTACTATCAAGTTCTTTTAATCTTTTAACAATTTCATCACTATTAAATCCTCTACATTTATTACAAGTCTTAAATTCATTCATTTATAATTTCTCCTTCATCTTTATCATTTATAAAATGTGCATTTGCGTCATCTAAGTCTATATGTGCTTCAAGTGTATAATTATCACTAGCTTTTATAAAAACGTTATTTAATATACCACCCTTAATACCATCTAACCTTAATTTTACAACTTCACCATTTTCTAAATTGTAACGCTTTAGATCTTTAGTATTAATGTGAATATGTCTTGTTGCAATTATACAGCATTCTTTTGTTATAGTGTTACCATCATGCTCCATAGTAACTATTTCTGATGAAACTAAATCCCCAGATTTTCTTATTGGCGGATTAATTTTCAAACTATATGCATCAGTTTTACTTATTTCCACTTGTGTATAATCTCTAAATGGGCCTAAAATTCTTACGTTATTAATACGTCCCTTTTCAGTAATTATAGATACAGTTTCTTTAGATGCAAACTCATTTGGCTGAGTTAAATCTTTTAACCATGTTAATTCATCATAACCAAATAATTTTTTAAAATCGTCCTTTGTTAAATGTACATGTCTTGCTGACACGCCAATTTTCACTTTCATAAAATCACCCATCTAATTGTATCATAATTACGTATATTTTTCATATACTTATTTGAAAGGAGAAATATATGAATAGTAATTATTATAATCCGATGTATACAAATACACCAACTAATCAGCAAGGAATGCAAAGTGTTAGTAGTCTAAATGATGAAGAACAGTCTTATATTGAAAATATTCTTAGATTAAATAAGGGAAAACTAGGCAAATTTTATATGTCGTATCCAGATTCTGAACAATATAGGGATAAAGTATTTACCGGTATTATTGAACAATCTGGACGAGATCACATAATAATAAGTGAACCATCTACTGGAAGATGGTACTTACTTTTAATTATCTACCTTGATTATGTAGAATTTGATGAACAAATTAATTTCATTAAGAATTTTTAATATTGTAACTATTCATTAATTTTGATATAATTTGTACTAGATAGAAGGTGTTTAAATGGAAACTTATAAAATAATATTGTATTTAATTATAATACTAGTATCTCTTTTAATGATGTATGCAGTTGTATATAACAAGATTAAAACTCAAATACTTAAAATTAATTCTGCAGAAAGTCGAATTGATGAATCTTTAAGAAGTAAATATGATTTAATTATTAAATTAATTACTGAGATAAAAAGTGTTGATAAAGATAATAAAGATTTTAAATCAGTAGACAATTTAAAAGATAAAGATTTATCATCTTTTGAATTTGAAAGAGAACTTACTGATATTGAATCCAAGATATATACTATTAAAAATGATAATAATAAATTATTAAAAAGTTCTAGTTTTACAGAAGGATGGCATGAAATAATTAATCTAAATACTATAATTAAGGGAGAAGAAAAGTATTATAATGAAAACACTACAATATATAATAATTTAGTATGCAAATTTCCTTCAAATTTAGTTGCAAAAACGATGAAATTAAAAATTAAAAAATATTTTGATGGCAAAGATCTATATGATAAAAATATAAAAGACTTTAAGATTTAATTAAAGTCTTTTTTCTATATTCACATACATCATACTTATCTTTAAGCATATTAGCCATATCTATATAAGTATGTGTAGCCTCTTCATATCTTTCTTCCATCATAAATGATATTGCTGGAGTTATAAAATCATTTTTCATCATGTTTGCAACATCATAACTATCTGGATCAGAAATTAATTTTTTACTTATTATTGGGCCAATAATATTATACTCATCTAATAAATATTCATAATCAGGATTTCCATTTAAATACCATCTTCTAAAGCCTCTTAATGCTTCTAATATATAACAATCATCACTATAACCTAATATATGGCACATTGCTGTAGTTAGATAGCAATTATATTTAGAAGCAAAATAAGGACATGTATCATTAATTGGTTTATACATTCTTTCAAAAGTACAATATGCTTCATTCCATTTATTTAAATCATCTTCATTTAGATGCTTACAATTTTTACATATTTCTTCCATAAAATCCCCTCGTGATATATATTACTCAAAAAAGAAAAAAAGTAAAGACTACTTTTTTAATATTCCCGCACAAACTAAAGCAAGTTCTTTTTCAAATATTTCAATATTCTTTTCCCTACTTAAGTTTCTTTTATAACTTTTTACTATATTATTCATCATTACAGATTCAATAATATCTAATATATAACTCAAACTAAATTTACTAGGTATATTTAGCTTAGTTATATCAATTTGATTTAACATTACATTTAATCCCTCATTAAAATTAGGTGTAAACATTATTTCAATATCATAATTCATATTTAAAAATATCTTTTCAAAATAATCTTTATTTTCCTCTTTTTCTATCATATCTAATATATAAATATATAACTGTCTATATGATATTATTATGTCCCCTTTATTTCTTACTATATTTTCTAGTAATGTTTTTTTTATGTCTTTAGAATATTGTCCTATAACATAATAAAACGCATCTTCAATGTCATTAAAATACTGATAAAAACTTCCTCTTGGTATCTTAGCACACTTAACTATATTAGATACTAAAGCGTCTTTTAATGGGACCCTACTAAATTCTTTTTTTAATGATTCTTCAACTACCTTTCTTTTTTCTTCATTAAGATTTAAGAACGTCTGTTTTGCCATAACTCGCCTCCTATATAACCAAATTATAACTGACAATTTGTCACTTGTCAAATATAGAGGCTTTAACAACAATTCTCTTTGAATCATCACCGACTTTACAAGTAATTAGTATTAATCCTTCATAAGAAGAATCAAGTACTTCAATAGAAGTATCATCAACCTCAAATACTTCACTAACTAAATATTTATAAGTAACACCATCATATATTAATTTAATTAAATCTCCACTTTCGAGTTTATCTAAATCATTAAAATATGCATTAGGACCATACCCAGAGTGTGCACCTATTATAGCGTTATTTTGATCTGGTCTTCCATATTCACTAAACATAACTATTCCTATAACCGAATCATTAATACTAGATATAGAATATTCCAAATTTATATTTATAGAAGATATTTCAATTATATCTTTATCATCATTAATACTATAAGTTGTACACCCTGTTAGTAATAAAATACATATACTAATTATTAATTTTTTTATCACGCTTTAATATAGGAACTAACATAAAAGTATATAGAATACTAATATCATATATACCTAGATATGGTAGTTTTTTATCTTCTCCATTTGTTTTATTATCATTTTTAACATTACTATCATTTGAAGCATCATCTAAATTACTATCTTCTTCATTTTTATCATTATCTAAATTCTTATCATCTTCATCATTTTTATTGCCTTCATTTTTATTATCTTTGCTATCATCTTCATTATTTTTATTATCATCTTTATTTATAGGTTCTTCTATTATAGGTGCTAGTATTTTTTCATTATACACTATAATATCAATATATACTTCTTCACCCTCTATATAATAATTACTATCTTCATTAAGAATAACAGTTATATCATCTATATCATAATATCCTTCTTTTACAGTTTCTTTTAATACATACTCCCCCTCATTTAAAATGTCACTGATAAAGCATCCGTTATCATTTGTCTTGTATTCTTTATCTAATAAGTTAAATGTAACATCACGAATTGGAAGTGTTGTATTAAGTTCATATAGACAAGTATTAATTCTAACTGTATATAAAGGTGTAAATATATCATAATTTATAACACCATTAAAATCACTTTTTTTAATTTCAAAAATATCTTTTAATACATCAACATTATTATTCTTTTTTTCTATAACTGTATATTCACCATATAACAGTGTAATACTTGCTTTACCAAATTCATCTGTTGTCACCTCATATTTTGTACCATCTTTATTTATTATTTCAAACGTTACATCATTATCTGGATACTTTGTACCAACTTTAGGATTTCCATAACTTTTAGTTATATTAAACTTAGTTGTTATAGGTTTTATATATACATCTATATTCTTATTAATATCACCCTTTGTAATATTAAATTCATATATTTCTTTATTAAAAACATATCCTTCACTTACTGATACTTGTTTTAAAGTATAATTTCCTGCTTCTAGATTTAATGCATTTATCTTACCATCACTATCTATTTCATATGTATTTACTAAATTATTATTGTGATATAATTCAAATATATTATCTTTCTTATTTTTTAGTATCTGTTTGGTATTATCATCGTATAAATTAACTAAAAGTGTTCCAGAAGACACATTATATTCATATAATTTTTTTAGGTTATCTATATTACCATATCCAAATAATGCTTGAGATGTACCGGATTTATACATTTTATTTTCTCCTCTTTTTTCATACTTAGTACTAAGTTCAAATGAATAATGTCCAGATATATTTGTATTTAATAATATAGTATTATCACTTGTTATAGTTTCATTATTACTATTAAGCGTGTATTCTTTAAGAGAAATATCACTTGTTATAATTCCATCATCCAAAAGTTCAAAATTTGACTTATTAAATTTTGGAAATATATCATGGTTTTTAATATCATTTAATATTCTTTCTTTATTTTTATCTACATTTACTATACTCCCTTTACCCCCACTTGCAGTAGTAAAATAGAAATTATAACCTCTACTTTCCCAAATTAATGCTTGAGTTGCAATATAATCTTTTACTGTATTATTATCCTTATATCCATATCCAAAATAAGAAATTAAATTAATATCACTATTATCATTAATATCACTAGATGAATAAGTATCACTTGTTATAGTTTTATCAAGTTCAATGCAATAAACAATTTCACCATTCGCACGAATATATACCATCTGTCCCCAATAAATTAATCCATCTTTTTTATAATTATAAAATACTTCTTTAATCCATTCAGTTTCAACATGTGTATCATTTGTTGCAGCATGAACATTAATTCCTATAAAAAGTCCAAATAAAATTGTTAAAATTTTTTTCATAATTCCTCCTTTCAATCATCAATAATACACATTTGTTTTTTAATTGCAAATTACAAAAAATCAAATTTAGTAGTATTAAATTTACAAAAAATCTATTTTTGCTTAACAAAATTTTAATTTTTGCAAAAGAAAAATTACAAAATTTATTTTTTTGTAATTTTTAATTTTTATTAATTATTTATAGTATGGTGAACCATTGGTGTATTATATGTAATATTACTAAAAACATATCCTTTTAATTTAGCATCTTTAATAATTTTATCAAGAGCATTTAATGTTTTATAATTGTTATAAAAGTCATGCAATAAAACTACATTAGATCTATTTTTACTAAGCCCATATATTACATTGTTATATACTTCTTTTTCGCTCCTTAGATATGCATCTTCCGCACTTACATTCCAATCAAAATAATGAAACCCATTCTTTAAAACATCTTTAGAAAGATATGACATTATTCCTTTATTAAAACTACTTATCGTATTAGAGCTTCCCCCAGGAAATCTTATAATTTTTGTATCAATATTTATTAGTTTCTTTATCTTGTTTGAAAGTGTGTATAAATCACTATAATATGCTTCAGCTGAACTATAAATCTCATTATAAATATGAGTATTACTATGTAGCCCTATTGTATGCCCTTCATCATAAATTCTTTTAACAATATCATTCATATTATCATTAAAACCCACAAGAAAAAAAGTTGCTTTTACATTATTTTTCTTAAGAATATCAAGAATACCATTAGTAATATTACTTGGTCCATCATCAAAAGTTAAATATACAACACCATTATTTTTTTCAATTACATTCACTTTTCTTTTTACACTGCAAGAATTATTACTACTATCTTTTACAGTATAAACTATCTCATATTTCCCTACTTCATTTTTTAAATTACTAGATATACTAACTTTATCAGTGATATTACCATCATAATTATCAATTGCAATATACCCATCTTCTACATATTTTTCATTTAAAAATATATTCTTTTCGTTTGTTCCATTAAGTTTAATATTTGGGCAATGTGTATCTACTACTTTAACACGCCTTACTTTTTTTATCTTTATCCCCTTATACTTAAGTTCATAAATTACACTATAAATTCCAAGTTTATTCGTATTTATATTATTTTTAATACTAACTGGTATATTTAACACTTTATTATTTTTATACACATTATATCCTAAATCTTTATATTTATTATTTACTTCTATATTAATAAAATCACTTCCATTTAATTTAATAACTGGTAACTTACCAAAATATAAAAATATTATTAATATTAAAGCACTAATACATATACTATACTTAATTATTTTATTTTTCATAGATCATCATTTTTATGATTTGCAAAAAATAACATTTTCATACAAAAAAATAGTATTATTTTTTAATACTATTTAATATATCTCTTGCACTAACTAAACCAGTAGCAGCAGCAGTAACTATATTACCTGCTTTACCAGCACCATCACCTACAAAATAAATATTATCATTTTCAAGTTTAAAATTATTATTTGTACTTATTTCATTACTAAAGAATTTTATTTCTGGACCATATAATAATGTTTCATCATTATTAACACCCGGCATTATCTTATCTAATTTCTCTAAACCTTCTAATATATTAGTAATTATTCTATGTGGAAGTACAAGTGCTAAATCACCAGCAACGCAATCTTTAAGTGTTGGTTCAATAAATCCTTTATTAATTTTATGCCATGTGCTTCTTCTTCCTCTTTTTAAATCCTTTAAATTTTGTATTATTGGTTTAGATTCACCAAGCACATTAGCGATTCTTGCAATTGATTCACCATATTCTCTAGTATTAGTTGCAGGTTCAGTAAGACTTACTTTAGAAATAAATGCAAAATTACTATTATTTGATTTTATATCTTTTAGTGAGTGCCCATTAACACATATATAACCATAATAATTTTCTTTTGCAACAAATCCTCCTGGATTAGTGCAAAAAGTCCTTATTTCATCACCATAAGTATCAGTTTTAATAAATATAGTTGGATCATATATAACATTAGTAAACTCTTCTAATATTTCTTTCCTAACTTCTACCCTTACACCAATTTCTATACTTTGCGATAAATATGGTATTTTATATTTATCTGCAAGTTCTTGTATCCATTTAGCACCTGTTCTTCCCGGCGCAACTATAACATAAGCTGCTTTATAATCCTCATTTTTAGTTTTTATGTTATATCCATCACTACATTTTTCTATATCAACAACATCTGTATTTTCTTTTAAAATAACACCATTATCCTCTAAATAATTAGAAAAATCTTCAATATAACCTGGAAGTTTATCTGAACCTAAATGCTTTTGCTTTATAAGAAGCAATCTATCGCCATTTATTGCTACTTGTTTTTTTAATTTTAAAGCCTCATCCATATTACTAGGATATACATCACTATCCATATTAAACTTAGTAAATATTTCTTCTGTTTCATCAATTAATTTATAAGCTTCACTTTCACTCATATATTTAAATAAATCAGATTTACCTATCTTAGGAATAAAATTTAGTTTTCCATCAGAAAAAGTACCTGCACCACCATATCCACTTAATATATTACATGGATTACAG
>HF990823.1:60924-67432 GCA_000436255.1 Clostridium sp. CAG:1193
ATTACATGGATTACAGTTTACACATTTACCTGTTTTGGTCATCGGGCAAAACCTATTTTCAGCTTTTTTACCTTTATCTAATAGTAATACCTTTAAATTTTTATTTTTAGTTATTAATTCATACGCTGCAAACAAACCTGCAGGACCCGCACCTATAATAATTACATCATACATACTTATACCCTCCATAATAATTATACATTATTTTTAATTATTAACAAACTAAAACATCCAAAAATGGATGTTTTTATAAAACTTATATTAGGAAAAATATCTATTTTGATATGTATAAATAATTACTACCTCTACTTTAATATATGGATAAATTTTATTATGATATATACTATTATCTATTTAATATATATTGCTATAGTTAAATATGTTGCAAATGTTGTCCATACTATAAAAATACTATACTAAGTAGATATAAAGGAGTTTATTTAAGATTTAATACTGCTTCCTGTTAATAAAGATATACCACACCTATAATAAGAGGTATTAATATGCTAATAAACTTTATTGATTTTATTCTAAAACATTTTGAGTCTTCTCATCATAGTTTCTTTCATAAAATAAAACTTTATTATTTATATCAACTGTACATAATAATATATTATCTAAATCTTTACCATGAACTTTTAATTCTTTATTTAACCATTTTTCATCTTTATTAATATTTTCTAAATTTTTATACATTATTTTCCCATCTATTATTACATTAGCACATAATCCTTTTTTATTTCCTTTTATCTTCATATCTTTTAAAGTAACAGGAGCATTCTCACTACGTGGTAATATGCTTAATTCTCCATTTGCTTCAACAATAGCATATTCAATCTCAGAAATATCAAAGTATCCATTAACTCTACATTGTTCAAGCATATCATTTATATCATATCTAACCTTATTAAAGTTTTTTTCAATTAATTTACCATGTTCAATTAATATAGTTGGAGTACCCATAAAAAATCTACGTAATTTAATACTTTTCATAGTAGCAATAGATACTAAATATGCGATTAAGCCAAACAATAATACAGCAAGTATTCCATATAATTCTTCACTCTCTAAATTAATAGTCATTTCAGCAGCAAAATTACCAATAGATATACCTATTACATAATCAAATAAACTAAGTTGTGAAACTTGTTTTTTACCAATTAATTTAGTTACTAAAAACAAAGTAATTAAAGATATTACAGCTCTTAATATAACATTTAATAATTCACTATAATTAATATTCATTTTATCACCTATATTTAGTATGGTATAAAACATAAAAAAACATCCATTTTTTGGATGTTTTATATTTTTAACTTGATATCTTAGTACATGTTACTATTGTAGAAGCAGTATTAACTGGTGTACAACTTGTTAGTCCAGATTCTTTTTTAGGAGCACTCCATTTAATACATCTTGATGAATCTTTCTTAACCGAACAGCCATTTTTAGATACAGTATATCCGAAAACTGTAGGACAAATAGCTGTACTGCCATCTTTATCTCCTCCTATACAAGGTCTAGTAGTAGTTTGCACAACTGTTTTGTTACATCTACATGTTCCATTTGATACTGCACAATTGCCACCCGTATAACCACTAGGACATACACATGTTTTTTTATTACATTTACCATCTTTTGATGCTACTGTACTATTCGAATATGTGCATTGACCTGTTGGAATTCCGGCATATGCAACACATGTTTTTGTAGTTTTAGTATATGTTACAGTTGCATTTTTAACACATTTTGCACCCTCAACATGATATCCACTCTTACATGTTCCACATACATTTGTTGCTTTACAATATGCACAATTTGCTACATTACATGTTATATCTTTTTCACACACACCATTATTGAAATGATATCCATTTTTACACTCTGAACATTTGCCGTTTACACTACATTTTGCACAATTTGCTACATTACAAGTTGAATTTGTACAAGTTGATGACAATTTTGGTTGGTAATTATATCCTGGTGTTCCACCTCTACATGACATATTGCATTCTGTTTCAGTCTTTTGACCTAAACTATATACACTACATTTTTGGTTATCAGCACACCAACATGTCTTTTTCTCAACATTTAATACACATTTTCCATTATTATCTACTTTATATCCTGTATTACATTCTGTACATACTCCTGCACTAGTACAAGTTTTACAATTTTCAGGACATACTACTGGTGGAGTATAACCTCCGCCACCTCCTAATGGAACTTTAGCTTCTGCTTTTATCTTACATGTTGCTTTAGCATTTCCTATTTTTGCAGTTATTGTTACTTCTTCTGTTCCTTTAACTGTTATTTTTCCATTACTATCTATTACTGCTACACTAGCATTACTTGATGCCCATGTTACTGTTTTATCATCTACATCTGCTGGTATTGGCACTGCTGTTAATGTTATTGTATCTCCTACTGTTATTTTAACTGTTGAACAGCTTGCAGCTTCTGCTAATGAAGTGTTACCATTCTTAATTGTTACTCCTGTTGCTTCTTTCTTGCCTGGTGCTACTTCTATATTTGTTTCTGCTGAGTTATCACTCTTATTTCCTGCTTTGTCTACTGCCCATACTTTTATATTATGTTTTACGTTTGCTTGTGTTGTATTTGATGGCGCTGTTATTGTTTTTGTCATTTCTTCTTTATCTTCGCCATTATCTATTTTATATATTAACTTACCAAATCCACTAGATCTAGGTGATGATGCACTTGTTGGATCTGTAAAGTCTGCATTAATTTTTACTACTGCTGTTTTGTCACCCTCTACTTTTAATGATGGTGTATTTGGTTTTGTTGTATCCATATTTGCATATGCAGGATTTAAGGTCCATTCACCTTTATTTCCGGCTTTATCTACTGCTCTTACGAATACGAATAGTGATGGTCTATTTGGTTCAGTATTTTCTTTTACAGTTAATGAACCAGTCGCCTCATTATAAGTTGTTATTTCATCAGCTTTTTTAGCTTTAACATCATCATATGTATATTCGAAATGATCAAGTCCAGAACCATTGTCTGTTGCATTATATGTTAATGTTAATGATTGAGCACTATGCCAATCTTCTTTTCCATCTTTCCATGTATGAGTAAATGCTACTTTTGGTCCTGTTAAATCCATATATAATTTAACTGGATCTGACCATGGACCTCTTGTTCCAGCAGTTGTTACTGCTCTTATACATACTGAATTCTTTCCTTCAATAGTCCATCTTAGCACTCCACCAGTTGAACTTGTCTTAGCAACAGTTCCGCCTACAGTATTACAATCAGCTGACCATTCAAAGTTAGCTATTTCTGTATTTTTTGCTGGTGTTGATGTAAATGTTACATCGATTTGAGTTATAGTTCCTCCAACCCATTTTTCATTTATATTATATGGGCTTGATGGATTAGCACTATTACCTGTTATTATTACTTTACTTGGAGCAGATGTATCTATAGTACTAGTTCCTTCTACTACTGTTACAGTTATCTTCTTTTCAGTAGGTGCTGTATCACCCTTACTTGCTATAACTGTTACTTCATAAGTACCTAAAATACATGCTATTCTATCTTTATCTGACTTAATAGATACTATTGATCCTTCACTGAATTTTATTCCAGCTTTTAATAAATCAGCTTCTGTTAAATCACAATTTGAATCTCTTCTTGTAATTGTTATTTTATCTGGTCCACTAATAGTAGCACCATCTTCATATATAGTTACAATTATTGTTTTAGATTGTCTTACTGAACCATTAGCATGAGTTGCTGTATATGTTACTCTATATTTTCCAACACTATTCCAATCAATTGCTGAAACATATTTTTTAGTTCCGTAATCTTCTATAGTTCTTGTAACTGTTACTGGTACACCATTTTCATTTACTGCTGATGGTGATGATATTAAACTATCACTACCTTTGCCAACTAATACGTTAATGTTTGATTTTGAACTAGTAAATCTTACACTTGGTGTTCCCGTTACGTTTTCTTTTACAGTAACTGTTCTTACAGCTGTAGCAAGTGCTCCTGCTGAATCTGTTACTCTATAATGAACTTTATAAACTCCTGCAACATTTACATTTACTGCTGAAGCATCAGTTATTATACTTGAAGTAATATCTCCATCTTCTTTATCGTATGCTGTTGCACCTAAATCTATATATTCAGTTCCTTTTGTTATTGTAACTGAGTTTTTACCAATTAATGTAATTACTGGTACTGTATTAGCAAGTGTATTAGTTGAATTTCCACCGGTATTTTGACCACTATTATTATCTTTTGGACATTCAGTTGTTACTATTACAGCTCTATATGCGATTGCTTTATTTCCAGATGAATCTTCTACTGTATATTTAACTCTAAATGCACCCATTAGATTACCTGTTATTTTATTTTCAACAGCTATTCTGTTAGTTATATCTCCATCAACATTATCTGTTGCTATAGCACCTGGTTCTACATATTGAGTACCTTTAACCATACAATATGGGTTACTTCCTTTTAAAGATATCATTGGTGTTACACCATCAAGAATACTTCCTAGAGTTATTTCTATATCACCATATTCTTCATATATTACTTTTCTTGTTTTAGTAGTTGCATTCCCAGCACTATCACTTACTGAATAAGTAATTGTGTATTCTCCTGCTTTTGAGCTATCTACATTACCGCTTCTTACTACTTTATCAGTAATATCACCATCGTAATCATCTGTTGCAGTATATCCTGGATCAGAGAATTCTGTTCCTACTGGTAATGTAATTTCAGCATCTCCATTTAATCTTAATTCAGGAGGTGTTACATCTTTAGAGTTATCAACAAGTTCACAGCCAATTGTTCCACCTGAATATACAGTTAAACGAACACTGCTATCCATTGAGAAGTACTTGCTTTCATTACTCTTTTTAAATAGTCCTCCATCATAATATGGGTTTGCTATTCTGGCTTCTATAAGATTTGCATCAGCTAATCTCTGTAACTTAATTGTTGCAGATGTACCTTCTGCATTCTTATCTAGTAAAGTAGGATTTTTATCAATATATTTCTCTGCCGCTTCACATATTCTATTCTTAGTTGATTCATATTTTTTATCCTTATCATTACCACTTCCACCTGTACAGAATTTTAATAATAAAAGTATGATTATTAATAATATTAATATTACCAATAATATTTTCCACCACATTCCTTTATTATTACTATTCTTCTCTTCATATGATGTATCATTATAACTATCAGAATAATTTGAATTATTATAATATGCATCATTACTATAATAATCATTTTGGCTTTGATTCATCATTTGAGGATTATTATCAAAACCTTGATTATTGTTATTATAACCATTATTGTAATCGTTATAATTGTTTCCAGTTTGATTATTTTGATTATTCATATAATCACTCCTTTACTCTTACCTTTATATACACAATTCTATCATTTTGTAAATACATTTTCAAGTACTTTACATATATTTTTTAAAAAATATATTTCTACATTTTTTTATATTGAAATTAAAAAAATATTGCTAAACTTTTAACAATATTTCTACAATTATTATAAAAAATGTTCCTATTAGCAAATACAGTAATGTATTTTTTTTATCTTTGTATTGTACTGATGTTTTTATAAGCTCAAAGTATCCAATATATATCATAAGACCCGCTATCAAGGAGTATAGAATACCAATTATATTTGTATTTATATATTTATACAAAAATACCCATGCAATTAATCCCCCAAATGGTTCACTAACCGCTGATACCAATGTATATATAAATGCTTTAAATTTACTTTTAGTTGAATAATATATAGGTATTCCTATACTTATGCCTTCTGGTATATTGTGAAGTATTATTGCTACTGAAAGAAGTATCCCTAATTTTAAATCAATCGTACTTAATACAAAAGTTGCAATACCCTCAGGTATATTATGAAGCATTATACCAAGCATAGTTATTAATCCTGTTTTATATAATTTGTTATCTTCTTCTTTTAATAATTTAGTTAATATATGACTAGTAAAAAAGCCTACAAAGAAACACAATAACCCAATTAAAATTGATACTTTGCAATTATTAAGTAAAAGTAAATTATTTAATCCACTAGGTATTAAATCAATTATAGATAATGTAATCATCACACCACCCGCAAAAGATAGTGATTTAGATATTATTTTATTTTTATCTCCTTTTATATATATAAATAAATAACCAACAAGTGTTGATAAACCAGCAATACTGCTAATGACTATTCCATATAATTTATTCATAATAAATTATATTCAAAAAAAGAAAAATAAGTCCGAAGACTTATTCAATTTCTATACGTTTTTTAGTTTCTGCTTCTTTTTGTTTTGGAACAACTATCTTTAACATTCCATGTTTAAACTCAGCTTTTACATTTTCGCTATCAACTTCACCTATATAAAATGATCTTTGATATTTACCATAACTTCTTTCTCTTCTTATATAATTCTTATTCTCATCATTATCTTCTTCATTTTTAACGG
>HF990823.1:67457-79193 GCA_000436255.1 Clostridium sp. CAG:1193
CGGCAGTTACAGTTAAATATCCTTTATCACATTCTATATTGATATCTTTCTTATCAAAGCCTGGAATATCCATTTCAATATGATAATCACCATCTTTTTCATAAATATCACATTTCATATTATTAGTTGATTCGAAATCATCAAAAACGTCATCTAAATAAAATTTTCTTGGGATTAAATTCATATCATCCACTTCCTTTCACAATTATAATTATACTCATATTTTAGCACTTGTCAATAGAAAGTGCTAAAAAAATTTAAAATACATTATTATTTTATGTTTTATTTAAAAATATATACAAAAAATCATCAAATGATGATTTTAATAATTATTTAATTTTAATTGAAAATATGACTTTCAATGCGCACAATTTTCCATATGAACATGTCCACAATTTCTGCATATCCATATTTTTTTAGCACATGAAGCATAGTTAGTATTTTTATTTCTTGCTATACTTTCTTAACTAAATGCATTCATTAATTTTTTTGCAATAGTTTTTGATTATATTTAATTGAATAGTATTTAATTATTTTATATAATTAGTTTGAGGTGATATGATGGAAAAATTTTTTGATAATTTAGTTAATATGTGTACAAAAGCTGGTATAAAATTAATTGTATTTATATTAATATTAGTAATTGGCTTTAAAGCTATTAAATGGATTACTAAAGTAATACAAAATGGGAAATTATCTAATAAACTTGATAAAAGTGTAGAAACATTTTTATTAAGTGGAATAAGTCTTATTCTTAAAATTGTACTTATAATGACATCTCTTAATTATATAGGTGTACCTATGACATCTATGATTGCACTTATTAGTACATTTGGTCTTGCACTAGGACTTGCTCTTCAAGGTGGATTATCTAATATTGCTGGCGGGCTTATGATTCTTATATTTAAACCTTTTAAAGTGGGAGATTATATAGATACTCATACTGATAGTGGTACTGTTGTTGATATTAATATATTCTATACAGTATTGTTAACCCCAGATAACAAAGAAATTTCTTTACCTAATGGTTCATTATCCAATTCTAATATTATAAATTACTCAGCAAAGAAAAAAAGAAGAATTGATTTAAAATATACAGTTAGTTATGAATGTGATATAGATAAAGTTAAAAAAGTCATTAATAAAGTGCTTGATAATGAGGCCCTTATTTTAAAGGATGAAGATACGTTTGTTAGATTGGGCGAACATGCAGATAGTGCTTTAGTGTTTTATGTAAGAGTATGGGCTTTATCTAAAGATTACTGGGATGTATACTTTAATCTAAATGAAAATATAAAACGAGAATTTGATAAAAATAATATCGAAATTCCTTATCCACAAATTGATGTACACATTAAAAAATAGTCGTTATGACTATTTTTTTAATAATAACGTCTTATATCAAGTGCGTCATCTATCCACTCATTTATATGTTCATATATACAATTTAATGGATCATTTTCATCTGGATTGTAACATTTAATTACATCTCTTAAATTCTTTCCATCCCTATTCATTGTAAATTTTAAAAATGGATTTTTGCCCTTTAAGCATTTCCCTGTTACTTTATCATCTATATTATGTATATATATTCCAAGAAGTCCCTTTCCTTCGTTCCAAGATTTTTCTATTTCATAATTAATCCACTTTCTATCATCAGTATCGCTTCCTATAAATACCACTACTACACTAGCTTCTCTCATATGATCATCTATCCATTTTTTAATAGAAGAATCTCCTTGCCTACATATTTCATTCCACTCTTCTTTAGATGCAGGTTTAATATCATAAACAACTCCCATATCTCTTATTTCATTTACCCTATTCTCATCTTTTTCATAATTGTAACTAAAATAAATTTTTTTCTTTGCCATAAACTCCTCCATTGTTTATATAATAACACATATAAAAAGTAATGAATATAATTACATTACCTTCTTGTCATTTATTAACATATTATAAATATTTTTTTAATCTTTCTATTTCTTCTTGCTGAAATTTTTTATATTGTTTGCCTAATTTTAATATTGATTTATCTAAAGAATCATTATAATTATCAATCTTACTTGTTATATCAACTACACCCATAGTTAATCCTTGTGTAAGCATACGTGCGATACTTGAATCACTATTATCTTTAAGCATATCCATTTTAATACCAACAGTAGCAGATACTTTGGCTAATAAGTTATTATTTTTAGCTTCTACTTTAGTCTTTTTAATTAATTTTTTTACTTCTTTATAATATTTTTCATATTCTTTAAGTTCTTCACTAATTAATTTTTTTATCTTATTTTCTGTATCATTAATAGATGAAAGTAATTTTGTTAAACTAAATACGCCCATTTCAATATTTTGATACATATATTCTAAAAATTCTGTATTTACATTCATAATAACACCCTTTCGTTATTATTATGTATTATTTTAAAAAAAATATTCACGAATGAATATTTAATTATATAAAGGATACTTATCAGTTATTTTTTTTACCTCACTCTTTAGATTTAAAAGTAGAGCCTCATCATCTTTATTTTTTAAAGCCTTACTAATTATTTTACCGATTAAACTGAAATCTTCTTCGTTTAATCCTCTTGTAGTCATAGCAGGTGTACCTAATCTTATTCCACTTGTTATCATAGGTGATAATGTTTCGTTTGGTATAGTGTTTTTATTACATGTAATATTTATACTTTCAAGCACACTTTCTGCTTCTTTACCTGTTACTCCTATACTTTTTACATCAACAAGCATTAAATGATTATCTGTACCATTACTTATTATTTTAAATCCTTCTTCTTGTAAAGTTTTGCATAAAGCCTTAGCATTTTTTACTACATTATTCATATATTCTTTAAATTCTGGTTGTAAAGCTTCATAAAAACATTCTGCTTTTGCTGCAATAACATGCATTAAAGGCCCACCTTGAATTCCCGGAAATATTATTTTATTAATTTTTTTAATAATTTCTTCATTATTAGTAAGTATCATTCCACCTCTTGGGCCTCGCAATGTTTTATGCGTAGTTGTAGTTATAACATCGGCATAAGGCATTGGAGATGGATGAATACCCGTTGCCACAAGCCCTGCTATATGTGCCATATCTACCATTAAATATGCTCCACATTTATCTGCAATACTTCTAAATTTTTTAAAATCTATTATTCTTGAATATGCGCTTGCACCCGCAATAATCATTTTTGGTTTTTCTTTCATTGCAAGCTTTTCTATTTCATCATAATCAATTTCTTCAGTTTCTAAATTTACATCATATGAAATTATATTATATTCTAAACCACTAAAATTAATTGGGTGACCATGAGTTAAATGTCCTCCATGATTTAAATTCATACCCATTACTTTATCCCCAATATTTAGTAATGCTTTATATACAGCCATGTTTGCAGCACTTCCACTATGAGGTTGAACGTTTGCATACTTTGCATTAAATAATTCACATGCATATTTAATTGCTAAATCTTCTATTTCATCAACGTACATACATCCACCATAATATCTTTTATGTGGATAACCTTCTGCGTATTTGTTTGTAAGAACACTGCCTTGTAAACTTAAAATATCTTTAGATACAAAGTTTTCAGATGCGATTAGTTCAATGTTATTTTGTTGTCTTAATAATTCTTTTTCAACACTTTCTTTTATTAGTTTATCCATTTTACCACCTCTAAAAAAATTATAACAAAAAAATAGTCATTATTCTAGACTATTTAATTTATTAATTGCATTCATTACTGCAATTTTGCCATATTCATAAGATAGTGCCCCTTGTTGATATGCAATAAAAGGATTTCTAAGTGGTCCATCACAAGATATTTCTATTGACGATCCTTGCGTAAATGAACCTGAGGCCATAATTATTTGATCTATATATCCTGGCATCTCTGATGGGATAGGTACTACATTTGAATCAATTGCAGATGCTCCTTGAATACCTTCGCAGTATTTGATAAGTTTATTTCTATCATTAAATATTATATTTTGTACTATATCTACTCTTTCATCATTCCACTTTGGGCTTACTAAATATCCAAGTCTCTCCATAATAGCACTTGTATATATTGCCGTTTTAACTGCATTTTTAACAATCATGGGTGCTAAATAAAGCCCTAAAAGTAATGATTTATTAAATCCAAGAGTAGGTCCAACTTCTTTTCCTTCACCAGGTACATTAAGTCTTTCTGCACAAAGATTAATTAAATCTTTTCTACCGCAAATATATCCACCATTAGATGCAATTCCACCACCTAAATTTTTTATAAGAGAACCAACCACTAAATCTGCTCCTACCTCACTCGGTTCTTTTTTAGATACAAATTCACAATAACAGTTATCGATCATAACTATTGTATCGTTAGATACACTTTTTATTAATTTTATTACTTTTTCTACTTTATCTATACTTATACTTTCTCTTGTTGAATATCCTTTACTTCTTTGTATTTCAATCATTTTTACAAATTTTTCTTTTAATCTCTTTTCTATTTGTTCATAATCAAAATCATCATTAATTAAATCTATCTGTTCATAATTTATACCAAAAGATTTTAAAGAACTATTATTATCCTTTATTCCAATTACTTCATCTAGTGTATCATAAGGTTTACCTGATATACTTAAAAGAGTATCATTAGGTCTTAATACACCAAAAAAAGCAGTTGTTAGAGCGTGTGTTCCAGATATAATTTGTACTCTTACAAGAGCATCCTCACATTTAAATATATCACTATAAACACTTTCTATTGCAGATCTTCCTAAATCATTATATCCATAACCTGTTGTAGAATTAAAATGACACTCTGACACACAGTTCTTATGGAATGCACTTAATACTTTTAAAGTATTATATTCACATATTTCATCAATCTCTTTAAATCTTTCACTTATTAAATTTTCACATTCTCTACTCTTTTTTAAAATATTATCATCAATATTAAATTCATTATACATATTATTCACCATCAATTCTTACTAAACTACCTGTTTTTATATTTTCATTTATTACAACTTCATATACTTTATTTGCAACTTCATCACTAGATAATAACCTTTTTTGGCCAATCCTTTTAAGTTCACTACTTAAAAATATAGGATCCATTTCATCTACACTTGGTGTACTAGTCCAATTAGGTAATACCGCACAAACTTTAATATTTGTAAACTTACTAGATAAAATTTTAGTCATTACGTTAATCCCTGCTTTAGAAGCACAATAATCAATACTTATATCATTATAAGTATCAACTGAATCAGTTGAAGATATATTTATTATAGTCTTTGGATTTAATTTTTCAAGTGCATATTTAGTTACAAGAAAAGTTCCAACTAAATTTACTTCAAGCACCTTCATAAATTCATCTTTAGTCTTTGAAAATATATCATTATCAAGTGCACATCCTGCATTATTAACAAGAACATCAAGAATCATATATTTAGATTTAACCATATTAATCATTTCAATTATTTCTTTTTCATTACTTATATCGCACTTAATAATATCAGCGTTAACTTTATATGTAGATTCTACATATTCTTTTAATTCTAAAGCACTTTTATAATCATTATTATAATTAATAATTACATCATACTTATTTTTAGCAAATTCTTTTATTATAGAGCTACCTATACCTTTACTACTACCAGTTACTAAAACTACCATATTATCACCCACATCAACTATAATTCATTCATATTAAGATTAAAATCACAATCCATATTTAAAATACATTCGTATGGTAACATGTGTGATTACACGTGTCAATACAAATAAATATAATCTTAATTATTTATTTGCACCAAATAATTTAATTTACTACATTTATATGCATTTTATTATCTTTTATAATTTCACGAACAAAAATTGAAGGAGAATTTATAGGTACTAACATGCTCACTGTATTTCTAGTACGTGTTAATGCAACATAAAACAATCTTCTTTCTTCTTCATATAAATAGTTTTCTTTATTATTTGTTACATAATTAAGTATTTCATCATCAGACATTTTATTTGGAAATCCTGCTTGTGAATTTTTAAGATTAATTATAATTACATTCTCATCTTCTAAACCCTTTGATGAATGTACTGTTGAAAATTTTATATAAATATCTTTATTTTCTATATACTCTAGTATTGTTTGATTGTTAATAACTTTTTTTATTTTAAATAATCCTGTGGATAACACCTCATTTAAATCCTTATGATTTCTACCAATAATATATATACTCTTTGTTTTTAGGTTAATTATCAAATTATCCACAGATTTCTTTAGTATGGATTTATAATTAGTTGAATCATAATAATAAATGATAATAGGTTTATATAATTCTTTATTAGATTTTAAGTTTTTTTTAATTTGATTATCATTTTTCATTATAAAATCTCCTGCTACTTTAATTAAACTATAACTATTTCTATATGTATTTTCGATTTTCATTATCTTCGGATTACTAAAGTATTTATTAAAATTTACGAATATATCTAAATTGCATCCAGTAAATCTAAATATAGACTGAAAATCATCCCCAACAGCAATAATTTTTGCATTAGTAAGTTTTTTAAGTGCATTAATAAGTGAATATCTTGATATAGATGTATCTTGATATTCATCAATAATTACGTAGTCATAATTCATATTACTAGGTATATAATTATCGTTTAAACACCTAGTCGCAAGATTTAACATATCATCAAAATCTATTTTATTGTTTTCATTTAAATACTTTTCATACTTAACATATATATTTTTAATAATTTCTAAAAATATTAATTCTCTATTCTGGACAAATTCATCATTTTTACTATTTGCTACATTAATAAACTTTTCTATATCATCTAAGTTAAAGTTATTCGCTTTAAATAACTTTATAAACTTTATAATTAAATTATATAACTCGTTAAAGTTAGATGTTTCATTTATTAACTTTCTATATATATTATCCATGTTTCTACTTTTTAACACTATTTTATTTAAAATGAGTGCGCTCTCAATATCCTTAATTATATTTGAATTAAAATAAGTATTCATTTTTATTATTTTTATATTTTCTTTATTTAAACTATTTTTATTGGAACAATCAATATACATGTCATGGTCTTTTAAATAAAATTTATAATTATTAATGCCACTTATTTTATTTGCATTATATTCATAGTTAATACTATTTAAATATAAGAAATTTGCTATAATAAGTTCTTCTATATTCCTAACTTTTTCTATTTTTTTATTATTTTTATATTTTACTTTAGATCTAAATGTTTCAAAATCATACCAAGCTTCTTTTTCATATTTATCTGCTAAACACTTGTTATCTTTGCTTGGCACATAAAAATAATATCCAAAATAATCTATTATTTTCTTTTTTAATTCTTCATTGTTTAATACATCTTTCTTAAAAAAATCATTAACTATTTTTTCTAAATCAGATAGGGATATATCTAGTTTAGTACCTGTATATTCTTCAATTATTTTTTTACCTAAACCATGAAATGTAAGAAATGAAACTAAGTTATTCCTACATTTTTTCTTAATATTGTTAGTTGCATCCTTAGTAAAAGATATACATAGTATTTTTTTAGCATCTACACCTTTTATTTCAATTAAATATTTTATTTTTGCAATCATAGTAAGTGTTTTACCACTTCCTGCCCCTGCTACTATTAAATTATTATCTTCATTTGTAATAACTGCAATTCTTTGTGCATTATCTAAAGAACAACCATTAATATTGTCAAAAAACTCTTTATTACTTATTAATTCTTTTTTTATAAATTTCTTATTGTATTTACTACGAACATTCTCTAAATTTTCATAATCATAAATAAATTTTATTAATTTATATTGTTTAATTTTAACTTTGCATACTCTACTATATAAATCAAAATATTCTTCTTTTATATTTTTACACATAGAGTGTGAAATATATATATTGCTTAAATTATTATAAAAGTTAATTATTTTATTTTTGTATTTATTACTCTCACTCACATAACAAAAAACAACTATAGCAATAATTGCTATGAATAAAATTATGTAGTTCATAAATACCCCCGAAATAGTATTATACTAAAAAAAGAGTTATTAGCAACTCTTTTTAATCAATATTTATAAGTTCATATTCTCTAGTGCCCATATTAAGTTTTTCTGCGCTTTCTATTGTATGAAGTCCATTTCTAGATTCTATTCTTTCTATTAAGTAACTCTTTCCTTCATCTTTAGAATTATATACTAAATCAATACAAGCTTGATCAAGTGCGACTGGATCTATGGATGAAAGAATTCCAATATCTTTTATACATGGATCTTCTGCAACTTTACAACAATCACAATCTACTGACATATTGCACATTATATTTATATATACAATATTATTTTTAAAATAATTTGCAACTGAACTAGCAGCATCTGCCATTGACTCTAAAAACTTATCTTGTGATGCAAGATTATCCCTTAATTTTTCTTGATTTTTTATAACTCCTGCACTATGAATAAATGATTTGCCTCTACTAGATGCAAAACCTATTGATAATTGTTTTAAAGCACCTCCATATCCTCCTATAGGATGCCCCTTAAAATGAGATAAAACTAATACAGAATCATAATTTTTCATATGACTACCAACATAATTTTCTTTAATTACTTTTCCATTTTCTATTTCAAGTTCTAAATCATCATCTTCACTATCCATAATGTCCACATTAAAATACTTAGTCCAATTATGTGCATCCATTAACTTTTTATGCTTTTCTGTTGTATTTCTAGCGCCATCATATGCAGTATTGCATTCAACTACAGTAGCACATAAATAATCAATAATCGGTCTTACAAATTCTGGTCTAAGATAGTTTTGATTACCTTCTTCCCCAGAATGTAGTTTTACTGCAACATTACCATTTAATTTAACCCCCAAAACCTCATACATTTTAATTAGTGCATCCCCTGTTATGTTCTTTGTAAAATAAACTTTTGATTTTTCCATATTCATCGCCATTTTTATTATACCAATTTTCAAAATAAAAAACTATTAACAATAATAATTTGTCAATAGTTTTTATAAGTCTCTTATATCTCTCCAATTTTTTGGAAAACCTATTTTATCTAGTATTTTATCAATTGGAATACTACTAATCTTTCCATCTAATAAGTCTATTTCATATCCAAATTCATATATTAAAAGTCTAAAATTATCATCTGTAAGCATATATTTAAGCATTATTATAAGTGAGAATAAATCATTTTTACCATATAAGTATTCTTCATTGTCTTTTTCTATATGCAATTTCTCATGATATATATTATTTGGTATACTTCTTTGACTTCTATGTGAGTATAACATATCTTCATGTGCACATAAGTTTCTATAATTTGCCATTATAGGAAGGAATATACTCATATCTTCAACAGATATACCATATAAATCTGCTATATCTTGTTTGTCTTCATATTTAAGTATTGTATAAAGTTCACTAATTATTCCAAATGATAATACTTTAACTAATATCCACATAGGAATATAACCATAATTAGTTAAATAATGTAATGTAGCACTATGCTGTTTTGCATTTACCCTAATTTGTCTTTTCATTTTATTTATAACATCAATAACTTGTCTTCTTCTAGAAATTTCTGTAGTAAAGTTTGATATTTTTAAATAGTCTTTTTCTTTATAACCATATTTTCTTGATAATTGATAACTAAATATAGACTTAAGATTATTTTCAACTATTAATAAGTTTTTAAATAAAATATTTCTTATATTTCTATCAAACATAAACAATGCATACAATTCCTCAAATGTTGCACCATTTATAAATGCTTTATCCTTATTTGATTTATAAAATGCATCTCTATATCCACTAATAAAGAAATAATTTTCACGGAGAAGAATTTTTTTTGCTAAAGCTTCATCATTAAAACTAAGACCCTTATCTTTTAAAATTTCTATTTGTTCATCAATTGTTTTAAATTCTTTTAAACGTGCCATAAGCATCACCATTTTAATTATAACACGTATTTATCTACAATAATACATCTATTACTGATTTAGTTATTACCTTTACAATTTTATTTTGATACCATTCTTTATTTAATAGTTGCCTTTCATTTGCATTTGATATAAATCCTACTTCTAAAAGTAATCCAGGGACATTTTTAATATTTTTATACATATATAAATTTTTTATTTCTTTTTCCTCTCTTTTGCTTCCTAGATTTGAATTAAAATTTTTCTGGAAAACGAGTGCAAAATCTTTATTATTTTTATTTATATCATCATAAAACACTTGTGCGCCTTTCCATGCAATGCTAGTAGATGAATTAAGGTGAATTGACAAATATAAGTCTGCATTAGATTTATCTATTAAAGAGGCTCTATTTGATAAATCGCTTCGCTTTCTAAGTCTTGCTTTAGGATTAGATAAATCATAATCTCCGTCTCTTGTAAGATATACAGTGCATCCCTTTGTTAAAAGATAATCCCTTAATTTTAAAGTGATTGAAAGATTTATATCTTCTTCATATATATCTTTATAGTATGCTCCTGGGTCAACACCTCCATGACCAGCGTCCAAATAAACAACCTTACCCACTAAAGGAGCTTCATTTATATATGCATTAACATTACAAAATATAGTAAGTAAAAAAAGAAATATTATAAGCATTTTATACTTATACATTAATACCACCCATTTAAATATATTTGTAAACCAAAATAAAAAGACTACTATTTGGTAATCTTCTTAATTTCTGGTGTAGGTATATTCTCTTCAATATAAGAACCTGTACTTCCATCGTTTGTAAGTGTTTTATTTTTTCCTAATTTAAATTGGTAAATAACTTCATTTAAAGATTCACCATCTTTTTCATAATTACAAATAACTGAAGTCATCCCTTCTTCTTTTTGTGCTTCATATATAAATGTATAAATATCATCTTTATTACTATTTGATACTTGTTTAATGTATGAATCATCACTTATACAATTCCAAGTATATCCCGAATCTTTACTCTTAAGTGATATTTCTGCTTGTGTTACTTCTGTTTTCTCTGTTTTTTTACCACAACCACACATACACAATAATAATATTGCTCCAATTAAAACTTTCTTTTTCATTCTTTTCCTCCTTTAAATACAAATAGTTTACTAAATAAATAATTTAATACTAATACTACAACTTGAAGTATTATTTTTGATACCATATCATCTATTTTAAATACTGATACAAATAACATCATCAGTAATACTTCCATAACAAGTGTTGTAAGTCTACAGCTTACAAATTTTATTATTTCTTTTAATATATCATTACTCTTACTTTCAAATACAAACATCCTGTTAGTTACATATGCAAATGCAACAGCTAAAATCCAAGATATTATTGAAAGTACTACATAATTACTAATTATAAATCTAAATAACCAGTAACTACCTATACTAACTAATGTAGTAAGCACACCTACTATAACATAATTGATTATTTCTTTATATTTAGAATACAACTCTTTTATTTTTTGTCTAAATATATAGCACACTACTGATGCAAAAACAAATAAAACTATTACTGAAATATTAATTACAAGTGCATTACTTTTGTAAAAATTTAATATACTTTCTTTCATATTACTCCTATTTACAATTATTATTATAACACATACAAATTATATCATAGAAAAACGTTATAGTAAATTATTTTAAAATACTTAATCCTCTCTTTTTCCCTTG
>HF990823.1:79206-88110 GCA_000436255.1 Clostridium sp. CAG:1193
AATCCTCTCTTTTTCCCTTGTCTGCATATATTATTGGTAAAAATATCATATCACCGATCATTGATAATATTAAACCAATAAGTAAGTATGGTGATGCATATGAAACTTTTATAATATGATTTCCTTCATGTATAGGAAAACCTATAAATGCATTATCAACCTTTTCATATTCAATTTTTTCTCCATCTAGATAAACATTAAATCCTTTATCATATGGAATTGATAATTTAAAATAAGAATTTTCATTAACATTTATCTCACCAATTATTGTATCTCCAGAAGTCATTTCTTTATTAATCTTAAATTCATCAACACCTCCTACACTTGAAGTTATATATTCATAATCAAGTGAATATATATTAATATTTGAAATTACATATTTTCCCTTTGTAAATTTTACATTAAGTGATGCAATATCTTCATTAGATGAGATTACATATGTAAAATTATTGTTTTTATTGTGATATATATATTCTCTGCAAGATAATGTATTTTTAACATCATTAATAGTTATACTTGTATCTCCTACACTACAATATTCAGAATAAGACATATCAAAAGATATAAATAGAATTTTATTTTGAAAAGTTTTATTCAAATTTAAGTTTATATAACCATTATCATTACTGTTTATAGTGTAATAGTTATCATCACTTTTTATTTTAACGTTTTTATCAGTTACATCTAAATTAAGATTTTCTTTTAGAATTTTGCTATCAAATATACCTACGTTATTACTGCCATCATCTACTACTATATTTGTAAGTAATGCATATATGTTATCAGGATATGACAATGCGTCATATGTGGCTTTATTAATTATATTTGATGATGCATACCCAATAGGATAAACATTTTCATTAACATATATATTATCATATACTTTCTCATATCCAACTGATGGATTAGTATTTGTCATAATATATTTAGTACCCATGTATGTATTAAACATTATATTTTTGCTTGGAAGTATAGCAGTAGCAATTCTCTCACTCATTTCACTTCCCATCATGTTATTTACAAAATTAAAGTAATTTTTATTTTCAACTGATGAATATATTGATGGTAAATAATAATTTGTATTAACTACCCTATTAGATGTAAATATACCAAAAGTATCATTTCCCATTCTGTATAAATTTTCATCTTTATTAATAATAGAAGTTATTTTGTTATAATATTCCATGTCGTATTGACGATTTATATTTTCTTTAGTAACATATGTGTCTTGCAAATTATTTACAATACAACAAAGAAGTGCAGTTACACATAAAGGATAAATAATTATATTTTTATTAGCTTTCTTTTTATATATTAAATAACTTATATAAAGAATTATAACATCTAAAATAAATATATATGTCTTACTATAAATATAAAAAACTATTTCAAGTACACTAAATATTGTAAAAATAACTATAAATCTCTTATTATCTTTAATTGATATATTATTTATAGCTGTTACTATCAATAATATTGCAAGCGGTAAAAATGGTATTAGCACTTTTCCTCTATAATACATAAATCCGCTTAAGGCATAAATAAATATTGGAAATATTATTACAAGTACAAATATTAATGATAAGAACTTATTTTCTTTTTTTACTAAAGATAAAGATAATGCAATGGCTAAAAATATTATTGATGTAATACCCATCGTATATGCATTATATAGTATTTGATTTAAATCAACAGTAGGAGTTAGCATTTTATAAATACTAACCATATCCGTTATATTATTTCTTCCATTTAGCAAGGCATATAATGTAGGAAGTGTTAAAACGCATGACATAAGTATAGGCACACACATTATAAGTATAAATTTAATACTATCCTTTACACACTGTTTAAATACGATTTTATCGTTCAATTCTAAATATTTATATATTGCATAACAAGTAATGCAAATTAAAGAACCTACACTATAATAATAACTTGTCATAATAATTAAAAACGTACTTATTATAAGTAAGACTTTTTTATTTTTATCAAAATAATTATCAATACCAATAAGTGCTAAAATTAAAAATGGCATGTAATTTATAAACATTATATGTCTATGAGTATGATATATAATTGGACCCGACAATAAAAACAATAAAGTACCAACAAATGAATATTTACTATTAAATCTTTTACGCAAAAAATAATACATAAAAAATATGCTTAAAACTACTACAACCATCATCATAACTATAATATAATCAACCATTCTTACATTAGGTAATAAATATGATATTAATAATAACGGATTTAAAAAGCCATAATAAGATAAATTATATATATTTTCACCCGCACCCAAATTAAATGCAAAACTTGGAAATATATCATGTGTATCATAATATAAATTTCTAAAATATTCAGGAATTACCCAGTGCTGTGAATTCCAATCAACTGTAGATCCATTAACATATTTAATACCAACTATAGCAAATATAATTATAAAAAATATAGATACAAGTACTAATATATTAGTACAATCTTTTTTATTTAACAGCTTCATATAATCACCTATATTAACATTATAACACACAATATTTTAAAAATAACAAAAGATATGGTATAATTATTACCGGAGTTGATGCAGTATGAAAAAAATAGCAAATTTTTTAAATAGAAATAAACACATAATTTTAATGACTTTATCTTTTTTAATTCTAGATATAGTCTTAAGATATTTTACAAAGAGTATAAATTTTTATAAGATACATTATTTAGTACCAAACTTATTCACAATTGGATGGATATTTTTAACCTTAAGCTTTTGTTTATCGCTTAAATCAAAATATGGTAAAAGTATATATATTATAGCAATATCTATTTCATTATTACTTTTTTTAACTCATTCTATATATTATTCATATTTTAAAACTTTTTTTGATTTTTCTGTATTAAAATACGCTGGTGAAGGTGGAGAATATTTAATAGATGCAATTAAAAGTAGTCCTATATGGGTTTTTATAACTACATTTATTACTATTACACTTGCATACTTTGGAGTTAAGTTCTATCCTAAAAAAGAAAAGAATAGCTTTAAATACTTGATGGTACTAATCCCTGTTTTTGCACTTATTCACACAATAACGCCTTTATTCTTAGGAGAAAAAGTATCTACATGGGATGCATGGAGAAAACCAAGAAATGTATATATAGCATTTAATGATAATAATAGAAGTATGCAAGTAGCAGGTTTTTATGAATATAATATAAGAAATTTATATGTTAATTTTATAAAGGAAAAAGAAAATATAGATAGTGGCGAAAAGAAAGTACTTGATGAAAAATTTAGCGAAAATATAGAGTATAGTAATGAATATACTGGATTATTTAAAGATAAAAACGTAATATTTGTACAACTTGAAAGTATTGATAGTTTCCTTGTTACTAAAGAAATTATGCCTACTTTATATAGTTTAAGAAATAATTCAATTAATTTTAATAATCATTACTCATTTACAAGTGGTGCAGGATCTACTTTTAATTCTGAATATATGGTTAATACAGGTTATACAACACCAATAACAGTAAACGATAGTGCATATACATATAATAAGAATAACTATGATTATTCATTAGCAAATCTACTAAAAAAAGCAGGTTATACAGTAAATGCATTTCATATGAATACACCAGAATATTATTCAAGAAATGTAAATTATAAAGCTTTCGGATATGATTCATTTAATAGTTTAAAATCAATGGATAATGGAAAGTATTACAAAGATAATACATACTGGTTGGATACTGAACTTATTAAAAATGAGAACTTTAACAAATTAATATTTAATACCGAGCAAAAATTTGCAGACTATATAATAACCTATTCAGCACATATGCCTTTCCAAATAGATAAAGGTGTATGTAACCTTTTAGTAGAAGACAAAACTACTCCTTTATCTGAATATGAATGTTTAAAATTACAAGCAAAAGAAACTGACGACATGCTTAAGTTATTAATTGAAAACTTAGAAGAAAAAGGACTTATTGACAATACAGTATTAGTTTTATATGCAGACCATTATTTATATACACTTAATGATAAAACTTTACTTGATAAATATAAAATAACTGAAAATAATTTAATTAATAATACTACATGGATGGTATGGAGTAACGGAATGCAAAGAAAAGATATAAGCAAAGTTACTTCACAACTTAATATACTTCCAACCATGTTAAACTTACTTGGACTTGAATATCATCCAAATTATTACTTAATGAATGATGCATTTGATAAAAATTACAAAGGATTAGTATTCTTTAATGATTACTCTTGGTATGATGGAAATGTATATGTTGAAAATAATAAAGTAACAAATGGTAAAAGTATAGATGAAGAAGAATTAAATGAAAAGAATGAACTTGTTAACAAGTTAGTTAAAATTAATGATGCAGTTATTACAACTGATTACTTTAAAACATTAAAAAAAGCACATCACTCATGATGTGTTTTTTTTATTTAAAATTTTTAAATATTTCTATATATTACCAATATCTTGGCGGATATGGCATTGGATAAGGTGCTGGATATGGTCTATAAAAATAAGGTGCAACTAATCCACCAGTTATACCTCCAAGTACAAATGGTCCTAAAAACCCTCCACTAATTATTCTATCTCCATCTTTATTTGTATAGTATGTAGGATACTTATTATTTTGGTTCATATGATAACCATCATTTGGATAGTATTGTTTATTTTGATACATATGACACTCCTTTCACATATATAATATGTAAATAAAACAAAAAGGACACCAAAGTGTCCTATAGTTACTATTAACGTTTTGAGAATTGTGGTGCTCTACGAGCTTTCTTTAATCCTGGTTTCTTTCTTTCCTTTTTCCTTGAATCTCTAGTAATGAATCCAGCAGCTTTTAATACTTTTCTAAATGAATTTTCACTTGTTGGATCTGTATTACCATCATATTCTAAAAGAGCTCTTGTAATACCTAAACGAACTGCACCTGTTTGACCAGAGAATCCACCACCATTAACTTTTGCATCGATATCAAACTTATCTCTAGTATTAGTTATATCTAGTGGTTGACATAAATCCATAACTAATGTTGGGAATGGTAAATATTCATTTACATCTTTTCCATTAATAGTTATTTTACCTTTACCTTCAGTCATTCTAACTCTAGCAATAGAGCTTTTTCTATGACCTGTTCCAGTATAAACTTTCTTTTCTGCCATTATATTCCTCCTAATCAACCTTTATTTCTGTTGGCATTTGTGCCTGATGCTTATGTTCAGGACCAGCATATACAAATAGTTTTTTGTACATAGCTCTTCCAAGTCTTCCTTTTGGTAACATTCCTTTAACAGCTCTTTCAATCATTTCTTCAGGATAATTTTCTCTCATTGTTTTAGCATTTCTAACTCTTAAACCACCAGTATATCCACTATGATTATAATACAATTTATCATTTAGTTTATTACCTGTTAGTTTAACCTTAGAAGCGTTAACTATTATTACATAGTCTCCACAATCAACATGTGGCGTATAAGTAACTTTGTGTTTTCCACGTAAGATATGAGCAGCTTTAGTAGCTACACGTCCTAATGCTATATCATTAGCATCAATTACATACCATTTACGTTCAACTTCTGCTTTCTTTTGCATAAAAGTTGTCATAATATCTCTCCCTTCATTTTTTAAGTCATAGTCCGGAACACTATACTTATATGGGATGTGAAAAATGTACCAATGTAAATTATACTTAAAACATATGAATTTGTCAACTTTTATATGTAAAAAAAGGAAAAGTCTAACTTTTCCTTGTAATTACTAATGATACCTTCTTAACTTTTGGAGCACATGATAATCTAACATCATCACATTCAACTATAACATCAGCATCTATAGTTTCACCATTATTTGGAGTATATCCCTTTAAATCTACATAAACTTTTATTGCTTTCTCATCAAGAGACTCTATTACAGATTCAACACCCTTAACAATTACAGTAGCGTACTTATCTTCATTATCTACTGCATTTGGCATATATCTTTCATCCAAATTTTCATAATTTATTGCAATATCAGAAAATTCCTTTGTAACTTCATTTTCTACTGATATTGTTACTGTAGATGAAGTTTCACTAATATATCTTACACCACTCGGTTTTTTAATGGTAGCTGTATATTTTTTAGTTGAATTAAGTCCTGATACATCAACTTCTACTGTAATATTTTTAATATCGGCAAGTGTTGATTCATCACCATATATAGTAACACTTTCAACTGATGAAGTAATATTACTAATTGCTTTACCAAATGCTACTGTACCTGTTGGAACTACCTTAACAGGTACTGTTTTCTTTGGAGATGATATAGTTACTTTAGCAGTCACTGTAGATGGAACTATTTCAACATCTATAACAACACCTTTTTCATCATATGCAATAAGTGGAACCTCTTTACCAGTTAACACATTTACACCTTCTTCAGGTTTCTTTATGTTATTTATATCAACTAAAGCTTTAACAGTTGCAACCTTATCAATTTTATATTGTGCACCTTTTATTATTACTTCTTTTCTATCAATCTCAACATTTGAAATAGATAATGTACTTGGTAACTTATCTTGATTTAATACATCCGCACTTACTGTTCTTTTTTCAGATACTTTTGGATATATAACAACAGTAGCAACCGAAGGATCTAATTTATAATTAATTGTATTAATAGCGCCTTTATATTTTAAAGTGACTTTATGAGTTCCTTCTTTTAAATCTTTCAAATCAATATCAACTGCATCAACAGGAAGTTGTTTTGCCAAATATAAATCAGACTTTCTACCTATCATAGTTATATCAACAGATTCTGGAATGCCTTCAATAACATATGCTTCTTCATTATATATTGCATTTACTGTTTGATTGTATAAAACCTCTGCTGAAGTCTCAGATATTGTTGTTGACTTCCTATCAACATATACAAATATTCCTACTGAAATAAGCAAAGAAATAATTATTAAACTACTTTTCTTAGAAAATACTTTTTCAAAATTCTTTCCACCACTTTTAACTTTTTCACCAAGCCATATAAAGAACTTAGTAATAGGTGTTATAATCTTCTTATCAAAGAATCTTGCAATTTTTCTAAATAATGATACTACTTTATTCATTATTATCACCTTCCTCTTTGACAGTTTCAATTTCTTCTTCACCAAAATCTGTTTTTGGTTGTAATTCTTCAAGTAATATTATTCTAACATCGTCAAGAGTTAAATTATAACTTAAATCGCCATTTATAGCTATTGACACTCTACCTGTCTCTTCTGAAACAACTAATGATATACAATCAGATTCTTCACTTATACCAATAGCTGCTCTATGTCTTGTCCCAAGTCTTTTTGCTATTCTAGCATCTATACTTGTAGGAAATACTACACCAGCACTTGTTATTTTATCACCTTGAATTATTACACCACCATCGTGCAATGGATTGTTTGGGAAAAATATTGAGATTAATAAATCGCTTGATATTTCAGCATATATTTTTTTAGCTCTTTCTATATATTCCCTTAGACTGTAATCTCTTTCTATTACAATTAATGCTCCTATTCTATTCTTCTTTAAATATTCAACAGCATTTACTATTTCAGAAACCATTTTTTCTCTTTCAGAAACAGTTAAAGTCTTATGTCTTCCTAAAAGCTGAGTTCTTCCTAATTGCTCTAAAGTATTTCTAATTTCTGGTTGGAATATTATTATAAGAGCAAGAGGTCCCCACATTATTACATATTCAATTAATAATCCAATTGTATATAAATCTAATAAATCAGCAAGTATCTTTATAATAAGTAATATTATAAGTCCTTTAAACAATAAAGTCATTTTAACGTTATTTCTTATATTTTTAAGCACATAGTACAATACCAACCATACCAAACATATATCAATAACATTTCTTAAAATTGTAAGTATATCTAAATTCATAAATCCTCCTATTATTTGCTATTTTTCTTATATTGAATATATACATATAAACCAAACGTTGCTACCAATAATATAAAACCTGAAAGTATTAATATTGATAACGGAATTTTTTTGTCTAAATTTTTAGTACTATCAAAAGTAATATTTATTTCTTTTAATTTTTCTTCTTTATTTATTTCCCATTTATATACCCTATTATTAATTTTATCTGCATTGCTGTTAACAACTTTGTATGGTAGAGAAATCTCAATATATGCATTATTTAAAAGTGAATCATATATTGTACTTTCTTCAAAATAAGGAAATGATTCTACCGGTATCATATCAATAGATATAATACCATCATTATCAGAAATATTTATATCTTTAAACATTTCACTTAAAAAAACACTACCAATTTTATAATCATTTAAACTAGTATATTTTCTAGTACCTCTACCAATAACATTATTATTAGAATTATATGTATCAATAGCATAATCCTTATATGAATCATACCTCTTTACATCATCTAAATTTTTCTGTATATATTCTGTAGGTTTACTCGTATATGTGAGTATTACACTATAATCTTCACTTAACATCACGACTTCTTCTACATTTATATTTTCATCTATATTAATTCTATAAGTCAAATCACAGCCAGTTGTCAAAAATAGTAAGCACAAAACAATAATATATTTCTTACTCTTCATTTCTTTCACCTACTGTAACATATTATAACATATAAATTTATTTTTTAATAGAAAAAAGTTCTCTAATGAGAACTTTATTTAATCTAACTATTATTTTTCAACATTAACTGAACTGAATCCAGCAACTGCTGTACCTTTCGGTGTAGGATTTTCTTCTTCTGTACTTACACCAAATACTTCTAATGGTTCAACAACAGCAGGTTCAGCAACAACTGGTGCTTCTATCTCAGGAACTGGTTCAACAGGTGCACTTTCTACTGG